>JAVEDG010000165.1 GCA_030841245.1 Actinomycetota bacterium | reverse complement strand
GCCCGGGCGGCGAGCCGACGATCGTCGAGCGCATCCTGGCGGGTGAGGTGGACATGGTCGTCAACACACCCTCGGGCGCGAGGAGATCGAGCGGGTCCGGGCGCACACGGAGGCACTGGCCCGCGGGATCGGGGTGACCGGGCTGCTCAACGTGCAGTTCGCCCTCGCCGCCGACGTGCTGTACGTGCTCGAGGCCAACCCGCGCGCCTCCCGGACCGCACCGTTCGTCTCCAAGGCCACCGGGGTGCCGCTGGCCAAGGCTGCAGCCCGGGTCATGCTCGGCGCGACCATCGCCGAGCTGCGCGCCGAGGGCCTGCTGCCGACCGGGGGCGACGGCGCGCACCTGCCCGACGGCGCCCCCGTCTCGGTGAAGGAGGCGGTGCTGCCCTTCAAGCGGTTCCGCACCGTGGAGGGCCGCGGGGTCGACCACATCCTCGGTCCCGAGATGCGCTCGACCGGTGAGGTCATGGGAATCGACGCGTCGTTCGGCACGGCCTTCGCCAAGTCGCAGGCCGCGGCCTACGGCGGGCTGCCGACCAAGGGGACGGCGTTCGTGTCGGTCGCCAACCGCGACAAGCGCGCGATGATCTTCCCGGTGAAGCGGCTCGCCGACCTCGGCTTCGAGCTGCTGGCGACCGAGGGCACCGCCGACGTGCTGCGCCGCAACGGCGTCGAGGCGGCGGTGGTGCGCAAGCACAGTGCCGGTCCCGGCCCGGGCGGCGAGCCGACGATCGTCGAGCGCATCCTGGCGGGTGAGGTGGACATGGTCGTCAACACACCCTCGGGCCGTGACGCGCGCGCCGACGGCTACGAGATCCGCTCCGCCGCGATCGCCATGGACCGGCCCATCATCACCACGGTGCAGGAGCTGGCGGCGGCGGTGCAGGGTGTCGAGGCACTCGGCCGCGGCGAGCTCGGCGTACGGTCTGTCCAGGAATGGGCTGCTCTGTCGAGAGGGGGACTCGGGTGAGCGACGAGCACGGGCCGGTGCAGGTCCGTGGTGAGGTGCTGTCGGTCCGCCGGGTCGGCGGCTACCACCACATGGCGCTGACCGCACCGGGCGTGGCCGAGCGCACCAGGCCGGGCCAGTTCGTCGCGCTCGCGGTCGGCGGTCCGGACACCGGGCTGGTGCTGCGCCGGGCGTTCTCCATCCACCGGGTCAGCAGCCGCGGAGTCTACGGCGGCACGGTCGAGATCGTCTTCGCCGTCGCCGGTGCCGGTACCGCGTGGCTGGCCGCGCAGGGGGCGCACGCCATCGTCGACGTGGTCGGCCCGCTGGGCAAGGGCTTCTCGCTGCCGCGCGAGCCCGGTACCGCGACCCTGGTCGGCGGAGGCTACGGCAGCGCCCCTCTCTTCACGCTCGCCGAGCAGCTGCGCGAGCGCGGCTGCCGGGTGGACTTCGTGCTGGGCGCCGCGGCCGCCGACCGGGTCTTCGGTGCCCTGGACGCGAAGCGGATGGCGTCCACGGTGGCCGTCACGACCGAGGACGGCTCGACCGGCACGCGGGGCATCGTCACCGACGTGCTGTCCGACGTGCTCGACCGCTCGCGCTCGGACGTCGTCTACGCGTGCGGGCCGATGGGGATGCTGCGCGCGGTGAGCGCCGTCGCGGCTCACCACGGGCTCCCGGTCCAGTGCGCGGTGGAGGAGTCGATGGCCTGCGGGGTCGGCGTGTGCATGACGTGCGTCCTGCCGGTGGTGGGCGACGACGGAGTGACGCGGATGGCCCGCTCGTGCGTCGAGGGCCCGGTGTTCCGTGGGGACCGGGTGCGTTGGGACGACGTCGGGAGCATCCCGGCCGACACGTACGGCGCCCCGGCAGGCGGAGGGGCAGCCAGATGACGAGGTTCACCGTCCGCACGGTGCCGGCGCCCGACCGCGCCGAGCAAGCGCGCTACGACCTGCGCACCGTCCTGGGCTCGTTCGAGCTGGCCAACCCGGTCATGACCGCGTCGGGATGTGCGGCGGCCGGTCGCGAGCTCAACCAGTTCTTCGACGTGGCAGCGCTCGGCGCTGTGGCCACCAAGTCGATCATGGTCAACCCACGCTCGGGCCGGCCGACGCCGCGGATGGCCGAGACCTCCAGCGGGATGCTCAACTCGATCGGCCTGCAAGGTCCGGGGATCGCCGCCTTCCTCGAGCACGACCTGCCGTGGCTGGCCGAGCACGGTGCGACCGCGATCGTGTCGATCGCGGGCAGCAGCGTCGAGGAGTACTCCGAGCTCGCGCGACGGTTGCGCAGCGCCCCGGGCGTGGCCGCGATCGAGATCAACATCTCCTGCCCGAACGTCGCCGACCGCGGCCTCGTCTTCGCCTGCGACCCCGACGCGGCGGCCCGGGTCGTCTCCGAGGTGCGGGGCCGCTCGGCCCCGTCGGTCCCAGTCTTCGCCAAGCTCTCGCCCGACGTCACCGACATCGTCTCGATCGCCCGTGCCTGCGTGTCCGCCGGCGCCGACGGCCTGTCCATGATCAACACCACCCTCGGCATGGCGGTGGACATGGACACCATGCGGCCGGTCTTGGCCGGTGTCACCGGCGGGTTGTCCGGCCCGGCGGTCAAGCCGGTGGCCGTGCGCTGCATCTGGGCGGTCCACGCGGCGATGCCGGAGGTGCCGATCATCGGAATGGGAGGGGTTCGCAGCGGCCTCGACGCGCTCGAGCTGATCCTGGCCGGGGCCAGCGCGGTCGCAGTCGGCACCGCGATCTTCCACGACCCGAGCGCGCCGACGCGGGTGCTGCGCGAGCTGCGCGACGCGCTCGTGGCGCGCGGGTTCGGCTCCGTCGCGGACGCGGTCGGGCACGCCCACCGGCCGCCGGAGCCGCATCCCCGACCCGGCGACGAGGATGCGGTCGACGACCTCGAGACCGCGGGAGCCGAAGGATGATCGAAGCGCCCGAGACCGCGCCGGTCGCGGTCGCCCTGGACACCGCTGACCTGGAGACCGCGCTCGGCTGGGCAGCCGCGGCGGGACCGCACGTGCGTGCGGTCAAGGTCGGTCTCGAGCTCTACCTCAGGCACGGGTCCGACGCGGTGCGCAAGGCGCGCGAGGCCAGCGGCGGGCGCGCGGTGTTCCTCGATCTCAAGCTGCACGACATACCCAACACCGTTGCCGGGGCGGCACGCGCAGTCGCGGAGCTCGCGCCCGACTACCTCACCGTCCACGCCTCCGGCGGCAGCGCGATGATCCGTGCCGTCGTCGACGAGCTGCCAGCGACCCGGGTCGCCGGTGTGACCGTCCTCACGTCGATGTCCGATGCCGACCTGGACTCGGTCGGCATCGACGGTCCGGCCGACCGGGCGGTGCTGCGGCTGGCCTCCCTCGCCGTGTCGGCCGGCGCCCGCGCGTTGGTCTGCTCGCCGCACGAGGTCGCCGCGGTACGTCGCGCCATCGGCCCCGACGTCACGCTGATCACCCCCGGCGTGCGGCCCGTCGGCGCCGATGCCGCAGACCAGTCGCGGGTGGCCACTCCGCAACAAGCCCTCGCCGACGGTGCCGACCTGCTGGTCGTCGGCCGGCCGATCACCGGTGCGCGCGACCCGGCCGCGGCGGCGGAAGCGTTGGCTGGCGACCTGCTCGGTCACCGGACCGGTTGACCCGCCGACGAACCGAGTCCGACGAACCGACTCCGGCGGTCCGACGCCGGCCGACTCGACCCGGCGTACCGCCCTGCATCGGCCGCACGGACAGATCTCCGCGCCCGGTTGGGTGAGTTGCGAGCGGTCTGCACGTGTTTTCCAACCGACCCCGCATTGCTTGCAGGGCCGCATAGTCGCTAGGTTCCATCGCGTCCGCGTCCCGCGTCCGCGCCGAGGTGACCTGCCGTGGCATTGCCCGAGTTGACTCCCGAGCAGAGGGCTGCGGCCCTCGAGAAGGCCGCGATCGCGCGGCGCGATCGGGCAGCGGTGATGAACCGGTTGAAGCACTCGGGTGCGTCGTTGATCGAGGTTCTCAAGGAGGGCCGGGAGAACGAGATCATCGGGAAGATGAAGGTCTCCGCGGTGCTCGAGTCGCTCCCCGGGGTCGGCAAGGTGCGCGCGCGCCAGATCATGGAGCAGATCGGCATCTCCGAGAGCCGGCGCGTGCGCGGACTCGGCACGCAGCAGCTGTCGTCGTTGGAGCGGGAGTTCGGCGGTAGTGCCTGACGCCGAGCCGGACAGAGGACGCCTCACCGTCCTGTCCGGACCTTCCGGCGTCGGCAAGACCACCGTCATCCGCGAGCTGCGGGCCCACCACCCCGAGTTGTGGGTCTCGGTCTCGGCAACCACCCGGTTCCCGCGCCCGGGTGAGGTCGACGGGACGCACTACCGGTTCGTCAGCGAGCCGGCGTTCGACGAGCTCGTCGCCGCCGGGGACCTGCTGGAGTGGGCGGAGTTCGCGGGACACCGCTACGGCACGCCCCGCCTGCCGGTGGAGGAGCGGCTTGCTGCCGGGACCCCTGTCCTGCTGGAGATCGAACCGCAGGGAGCCCGTCAGGTGCGGGCGGCCATGCCCGGGGCGCTGCTCGTGTTCCTGGCCCCGCCCAGCTGGGACGAGCTGGTCCGCCGCCTGTCCGGGCGCGGGACCGAGCCCGAGGAGGTCATCACCAGCCGGCTGGCCGCGGCCCGCGAGGAGCTGGCGGCCGAGCCTGAGTTCGACGAGACCCTGGTGAACACGAGCGTCCAGGACGTGGTCGCCCGCCTGCTAACCTTGATGCAGGTCGGCGCTTGACGACCGGCTCTTCCGGGACCCCACGAACTCAGCGCCGTAGCCGCAGCGTTTCGACAGACACCGACCGAAGGGCCAGCTGTGTCCGGTACTACCGCCGCTCCCGAGGGCATCACCAACCCGCCCATCGACGAGCTGCTCAAGGCGACCGACTCCAAGTACAGCCTGGTCATCTACGCCGCCAAGCGGGCTCGTCAGATCAACGCCTACTACTCCCAGCTCGGCGAGGGCCTGCTCGAGTACGTCGGCCCCCTGGTCGAGACCCACGTCCACGAGAAGCCGCTGTCCATCGCGATGCGTGAGATCAACGCCGACCTGTTGACCGCCGAGCCGTTCGAGCCGGTCGAGCCGGTCTGACCCGAGGCCTCTCGTGCCCCCCGCCGCTCGGGTCGTCCTCGGCGTCAGTGGCGGCATCGCGGCGTACAAGTCCGCGTCCCTGCTGCGGCTGTTCACCGAGGCCGGTCACGACGTCCACGTCATACCGACCCGTGCCGCTCTGCAGTTCGTCGGGGCGGCGACCTGGTCGGCCCTGTCCGGTCACCCCGTCCGCACCGAGGTCTGGGAGGACGTCGACCAGGTCCCGCACGTCCGTCTCGGCCAGGAGGCCGACCTGGTCGTGGTCGCCCCCGCCACCGCCGACCTGCTCGCCCGGGCGGCCCAAGGGCTTGCCGACGACCTGCTGACCAGCACCCTGCTCACCGCGCGGTGCCCGGTGGTGTTCGTCCCGGCCATGCACACGGAGATGTGGCAGCACCCCGCGACCCGGGCCAACGTGGCGACGCTGCGCGAGCGTGGTGCCCACGTCCTGGAGCCCGCGGTCGGCCGGCTCACCGGCGCCGACTCGGGTGCCGGCCGGCTGCCGGAGCCCGAGGACATCTTCGCGGCCTGCCGGCGCATCCTGGCGCGGGGGGAGGCCGCCGACCTGGCGGGTCGGCACGTCGTGGTGTCCGCCGGCGGCACCAGGGAGCATCTCGACCCGGTCCGCTTCCTCGGCAACAGGTCGAGCGGCCGCCAGGGCTACGCACTGGCCGAGACGGCGCTGGCACGTGGGGCCGAGGTCGTCCTGGTCTCGGCCAACGTGAGCCTGCCGGACCCGGCGGGCGCCAAGATGGTGCGGGTCGGCTCCGCGGCTGAGATGTACGACGCGGTGCTCGCCGCCGCCGCCTCGGCCGACGCGGTGGTGATGGCGGCCGCGGTGGCCGACTTCCGTCCCCTTACCAGGGTCGACCACAAGATCAAGAAGGCTGCGGGGGAGCCGGAGCCGCTGCGCCTGGTCCGCACCGCCGACGTGCTCGCCGAGCTCGCCTCGACCCGGCGGCGACCCGGGCAGGTCGTCGTCGGTTTCGCTGCCGAGACGGGCGACACGAGCGGAGACGTCCTGGCTCACGGCCGGGCCAAGCTGGCGGCCAAGGGTGCCGACCTGCTGGTCGTCAACGAGGTCGGCCCGGACCTGGGCTTCGAGCGGGCCGACAACCAGGCGGTGATCCTCGGGCGAGACGGGACCGAGGTGGCCGTTCCTCGCGGCCCCAAGACTGCTCTGGCCGACGCCGTCTGGGACCTCGTCGTACGCCGTCTCGCCTGACCGACCGCGCGCCGCGCGCCGCCTCGGATGCAAACCGGCGCCGGTCGGCCCGATAGGATCTGCACCGTCCTGCACCCGCTCGAGGGGAACCACCCGTGGCTCGTCGGCTGTTCACTTCGGAGTCCGTCACCGAGGGCCATCCGGACAAGATCGCGGACCAGATCAGCGACTCGATCCTCGACGCGCTCCTGGTCGACGATCCCCGCAGCAGGGTCGCCGTCGAGACGCTGATCATGACCGGGCAGGTCCACGTCGCCGGGGAGGTGACGACCTCGGGGTGGGCCGACATCCCGACCATCGTGCGGGACCGCATCCTCGAGATCGGCTACGACTCGTCGACGAAGGGCTTCGACGGCCGGTCGTGCGGGGTGTCGGTGTCGATCGGTGCGCAGTCCACCGACATCGCGCAGGGCGTCGACGCGGCCCACGAGGCGCGCACCGGCGAGAGCGTCGAGGACCCGATGGACCGGCAGGGTGCCGGCGACCAGGGACTGATGTTCGGCTACGCTTGCGATGACACGCCGCAGCTGATGCCGCTGCCGATCTGGCTCGCGCACCGGCTCGCCCAGCAGCTGACCGCGGTGCGCAAGGACGGTGCGGTGCCCTACCTCCGCCCGGACGGCAAGACGCAGATCACCATCGAGTACGACGGTCACCGCGCGGCCCGCCTCGACACGGTCGTCGTGTCCAGCCAGCACGCCGCCGACATCGGGCTCGAGGCGATGCTGACACCGGACATCGCCGAGCAGGTGGTCAAGCCGGTGCTCGACGGGGTGGACATCGACAGCAGCGGCTACCGGCTGCTGGTCAACCCGACCGGGCGGTTCGAGATCGGCGGCCCGATGGGTGATGCCGGGTTGACCGGGCGCAAGATCATCGTCGACACGTACGGCGGTATGGCCCGCCACGGCGGCGGCGCCTTCTCCGGGAAGGACCCCTCGAAGGTCGACCGGTCCGGTGCCTACGCCATGCGCTGGGTGGCGAAGAACGTCGTGGCCGCAGGCCTGGCCCGCCGCTGCGAGGTTCAGGTCGCCTATGCGATCGGCAAGGCCCAGCCGGTCGGGCTGTTCGTCGAGTGCTTCGGCACCGAGACGGTCCCGGTCGAGCGGATCCAGGACGCGGTGCCCGAGGTGTTCGACCTGCGTCCCGCGGCGATCATCCGCGACCTCGACCTGCTCCGCCCGATCTACGCCAAGACCGCGGCCTACGGTCACTTCGGCCGCGAGGAGCCGGAGTTCACCTGGGAGCGGGTCGACCGGGTCGAGGACCTGCGCTCGGCCACCGGCGCCTGACCCCGCAGCTCCGGCGCTCGCTCGCCGGGAGCTCATGACCGGCCCCTCTGGTGGGATGGACCCGTGACCACCGCCGACCCGGGACCGGAGCAGCTGGCGCTGCTCGCGCCGAGGGCGGCGCGCCGCGCCCGCCCGCGACCGGTGCCGGCTGTCGCGACCGAGCTGCCGGTCGCCCGGGTGGCGGTCGACCTGTCGCTGCCGCACCTGGACCGTCCGTTCGACTACCTCGTGCCGGCCGAGCTGGGCGAGGCTGCCCGGCCGGGCGTCCGGGTCCGGGTGCGCTTCGCCGGCCAGCAGGTCGACGGCTTCGTGCTCGACCGCCTGACGGCGAGCGAGCACCCCGGCCGGCTGTCGTTCCTCGCCAAGGTCGTCTCCGCGGAGCGGGTGCTGTCGCCCGAGGTCGCGGCGCTGGCGCGCGCGGTCGCCGACCGATACGCCGGGATGCTGGCCGACGTACTCCGGCTGGCCGTGCCCCCGCGGCACGCTCGGGTCGAGCGGGAAGCGGTCCGGGGCACCGACGAACCGCGCACCGACACCACTGGCGCGCGGACAGCTGAGCACCTTGCCGCGGGTGGTCCCGGGCCGTGGGCGGACTACGACTCGGGCCCGGCGCTGCTCACTGCCCTGCGGCGCGGCGCGGCGCCGCGTGCGGTGTGGACCGCCACGCCCGGCGCCGGCTGGCCCATCGCGCTCGCCCACGCGGTCGCCGCGGTGCGAGCAGCCGACCGGGGTGCACTCATCGTGGTCCCGGACGGTCGCGATGCCGACCGGGTGGGGTCGGCGCTCGACGAGCTGCTGGGGCCGGGCCACCACGTGGTGGTGACCGCCGAGCTGGGGCCGGCCGAGCGCTACCGGCGATGGCTCGCGGTGTCGCGGGGCCGGGCCCGGGTCGTGGTGGGCACCCGGGCCGCCATGTTCGCGCCGGTGGCCGACCTCGGACTGGTCGCCGTGTGGGACGACGGTGACGACCTGCACGCCGAGCCGCGCGCGCCGTACCCACACGTCCGCGAGGTCCTGGCCATGCGCGCCGCCCAGCAGGGATGCGGGTTGCTGGTCGCCGGGTTCGCGCGTACGGCGGAGGGGACCCAGCTGGTGTCCTCGGGCTGGGCGCGGGAGGTGCGTCCCGGCCGCGAGGTGCTGCGCCGGGCGGCGCCCCGGGTCCGGGTGGCCGGGGAGGACTCCGACCTGGCCGACGACTCCGCGGCCCGCTCGGCCCGACTTCCCAGCATCGCCTGGCGGACCGCCCACGAGGGCCTCACCCGGGGACCGGTGCTGGTCCAGGTGCCCCGGGCGGGCTACCTCCCCGCCCTGGCGTGCGTGGACTGCCGTGCCGCCGCGACCTGCTCGGCCTGCGGCGGACCGTTGCAGGCCGGCTCAGGTCACGCGATACCCGCCTGCCGGTGGTGCGGGCGTCCGGCGGGCGACTGGGCCTGCCCGAGCTGCGGCGCGCGACGGACCCGGGCCCGGTCGGTGGGTTCGCGGCGCACCGCGGAGGAGCTGGGCCGGGCCTTCCCACGGGTGCCGGTGCACAGCAGCGAGGGCGACCGCACGCTGGCCGTGGTCGGGCCCGAACCGGCGCTCGTCGTCGCGACACCGGGTGCCGAGCCGGTGGCCGCCGGGGGCTACGCCGCCGCGCTGCTGCTCGACGGCCACGTGCTGCTGGCCAGACCAGACCTGCGCAGCGCCGAGGAGTCACTGCGCCGCTGGCTCGCGGCAGCTGCACTGGTCCGTCCCGCCTCGGAGCAGGGGGTCGTCGTGCTGCTCGCGGACCCGGCCCAGCCTGCGGCGGCCGCCCTGGTGCGGTGGGACCCGGTCGGCTTCGGCGAGCGCGAGCTGGCCGAGCGGGTGGCCACGCGGCTCCCGCCGGCGGCTCGGCTGGCGTCCCTCACCGCGGCGGCCGAGCCGCTGCGCGCGTTCCTCGAAGCCGCCCGGTTGCCTCCCGGAACCGAGCTGCTCGGCCCGGTGCCGGTGCGCCGCCGCGACGGCGAGCCCCTCGAGCGGTTGCTGCTGCGGGTGCCGCAGCGCTCGGCCCGGGCCCTGGCCGCTTCGCTGCGGGAAGCCGCCGGGGTCCGCAGCGCGCACAAGGACCCTGGGTCGGTGCGCGTCCAGGTGGACCCGCTGGAGATCGGGTGAGCGCCGGCCCGGCGCCGAGGCCCGCTGTGGGGTTCGACGCGGTGGTGTTCGACCTCGGCGGTGTGCTGATCGACTGGGACCCGCGCTACCTCTACCGCAGGCTGCTCCCGGAGCGGGAAGTCGACGAGTTCCTGACCGAGATCGGCTTCGCCGAGTGGAATCACGCCCAGGACGCGGACCTGCGGCCTTGGGCCGACGCCGTCGCCGCGCTGTCGGCTCGCCACCCCAACAGACGGGACCTGATCGCGGCCTACCCGGCGCGCTTCGCCGAGACTCTCGGCGGTCCGATCCACGGGACGGTCGAGCTGCTCCGGGACCTCTCGGGCGCCGGCGTGCCGCTGTTCGCCCTGACCAACTGGTCAGCCGCGCTGTTCCCCGTCGCCCGCCAGCGCTTCGACTTCCTCGACCTGTTCCGGGGGATCGTGGTCTCGGGGGAGGAAGGCGTGGCCAAGCCGGACCCGGCGCTGTTCCGGGTGGCGTTCGACCGGTTCGGCCTGCAGCCGGAGACCACCGTCTACGTCGACGACTTCGCGGCCAACGTCAGCGCCGGAGCATCGCTCGGCCTGCACGCGATCGCGTTCCACGACGCCGACCGGCTCCGCAGCGACCTCGCCGCCCTGGGTCTGCCGTGACCGGGTCGCCGGTCAGCGGCGACGGATCAGGCTGACCCCGTCGCGGATCGGGACCATCACGGCCGCAAGACGGTCGTCTCCAGCCACCTTCTCGTTGAAGGCCCGGATCGCAGCCAGGTTCTCGTCGTCCGCCTCGCCCCGTCCCGCGACCACGTTGCCGCTCCACAGGACGTTGTCCGCGGCGATCACGCCGTGCTCGGAAAGGAGGGGAACGACCGCGTCGAGGTAGGCCGGGTAGTTGGGCTTGTCGGCGTCGATGAACACAAGGTCGAACGGTCCGGCCAGGCCGGCGATGGTGTCCAGCGCCGGCCCGACGCGGATCTCGATCCGGTCGGCGTAGGGCGAGGCCTCGATGTGGCGTCGCGCGATGGCGACGTGCTCCTCGCTGATGTCGCAGGTGATGATCTGCCCGCCCGGCGCCAGGCTCTCCGCCATCGACAGCGCCGAGTAGCCGGTGAACGTCCCGATCTCCAGCACCCGCTCGGCCTGCAGCATGGCGACCAGGGTCGTGAGGAAGCGCCCCTCCAGGTGACCGGTCATCATGGTCGGTGCCTTGGTGCCCGTCCGGGTCTCCTCGGCGAGCACCTGCAGCGCTTCGGGCTCGGGCTCGCTGTGGGCTGCGGCGTACTGCTCGACCTGCGGGTCCACGATGTCGGCCATGGCGGGACAGTACGCCGTGGCGGTCTGCTCCCGCCCACCCGGTGAGTCCGTAGACTGGACCGACCGTCTGCCCGCGTCATGAGGAGCCGTGCCGTGCCCGTCCAGCCCATCAGGCTCTTCGGCGACCCGGTCCTGCGCACCGTGGCCGAGCCGGTCAAGGACTTCGACAAGGAGCTGCGCACCCTGGTCAAGGACCTGGCCGACACGATGCTGGACGCACCGGGGGTGGGTCTGGCGGCACCCCAGATCGGGGTCGGCCTGCGGGTCTTCACCTACCACGTCGACGACGAGCTCGGGCATCTGATCAACCCGGTGCTCGACCTCTCCGACGAGGAGCAGGACGGCGAGGAGGGCTGCTTGTCCTTCCCCGGCCTCACCTACCCCACCAGGCGGGCGATGCAGGTCGTGGCCAAGGGGATGAACATGCACGGTGAGCCGGTGACGGTGGAGGGCAGCGAGCTGCTTGCCAGGTGCGTGCAGCACGAGACCGACCACCTCGACGGGATCCTGTTCATCGACCGGCTGGACCGGACCCAGCGCAAGCTGGCGCTGCGAGCCATCAGGGAGGCCGAGTGGGCGGGCCGTCCGGCGCCTCCGGTGCGGATCTCGCCGCACGCCCTGCACGGCCGCGCCCTCTAGTGCCCGTCCCCATCCCACGCATGGGTCCGGGGGGTCGGACATGAGGGTGGTGTTCGCGGGGACTCCTGAGGCGGCGGTGCCGTCGCTGGACGCCCTGCTCGGCAGCAGCCACGACCTGGTCGCCGTGCTCACCCGGCCCGACGCGCGGGTAGGCCGCGGACGGAAGCCGGCCGAGTCTCCGGTCGCCGCCCGAGCGCAGGCGGCGGGGGTGCCGGTCCTGAAGCCGGCCCGGCTGCGCGACCCGGCGGTCGGCGACGAGCTTCGAGCGCTCGAGCCGGACTGCGTCCCCGTGGTCGCCTATGGCGCGCTGGTCCCGCCGGCCCTTCTCGACCTGCCGGCCCACGGGTGGGTCAACCTGCACTTCTCGCTGCTCCCGGCCTGGCGGGGTGCGGCGCCCGTCCAGCACGCGGTCCTGCACGGCGACGACCTGACGGGAGCCACCACCTTCCGGCTCGACGAGGGGCTGGACACCGGCCCGGTCTACGGGGTCCTGACCGAGCCGGTCCGGCCCACCGACACCAGCGGCGAGCTGCTGGACCGGTTGGCGCGGGCCGGCGCGGGGTTGCTGGTCGCGACTCTGGACGGCATCGAACGCGGTGAGCTCACCGCGGTGCCGCAGTCACCGCACGGCGTGTCGCTCGCCCCGAAGCTCGTCCCTGCCGACGCCCGGGTCGACTGGAACGCGCCAGCGCTGCGCGTCGACCGGCTGGTCCGGGCCTGCACGCCCGCACCCGGTGCCTGGACGACGCTGCGCGGTGATCGGGTCGGCCTCGGCCCGGTGCAGCCGCTCGACGGCGACGCGGCCGTCCTGGCCTCCGGCCAGGTGCGCGTGCTGCGCAACCGGGTCCTGGTCGGCTGCGGCAACGGGCTGGCGGTCGAGCTGGGCGAGGTCCGGCCCGCCGGCCGCAAGGCGATGGCCGCCGCCGACTGGGCCCGGGGCCTGCGCGACGTCGACGGCGAGCGGCTGGTCTGAGTGACCCCGTCAGACCGGCCGGCCCGGAGCCACCGCGGCAGGCCGAAGCCGGACCGGGCCCGGCGCGCGGCATTCGACCTGCTGCGCGCGGTCGACGAACGCGGCTCCTATGCCAACCTGGCGCTGCCCGACATCCTGCGACAGGCCGGGCTGACCGGACGGGACGCGGCGTTCGCGACCGAGCTCGGCTACGGCACGCTGCGCGGCCACGGGACGTACGACGCGGTGATCGCTGCCTGCATCGACCGGCCGCTCGACGAGGTCGACGCGGCGGTGCTCGACGTCGCCCGGCTCGGTGCCCACCAGCTGCTGGCCATGCGGGTGCCCACCCACGCCGCCGTCGCCGCCACAGTCGAGCTGGGCCGTGCGGTGCTCGGGGACGGCCGGGCAAAGTTCGTCAACGCCGTGCTGCGGCGGGTCAGCGAGACGGAGCTGGACGCCTGGCTGGAGCGGGTCGCCCCCGCGTACGACGTGGACCCGGTCGGTCACCTGGCGGTGCGGTACTCGCACCCCCGCTGGATCGTGTCCGCGTTGCGCGACGCCCTGGGCGGGAGCCTCGAGGAGACGGCCGAGCTGCTGGCGGCCGACAACACTCCCGCCGAGGTGAGCCTGGTCGCCCGGCCGGGCCGCGCCACCGTGGCCGAGCTGCTCGACGCCGGCGCCCGGGAAGGCCGCTGGTCGCCGTACGCCGCGACCTGGCCCGGGGGCGACCCGGCGGCCCTGCCCGCGGTCCGCGAGAGACGAGCCGGCATCCAGGACGAGGGCAGCCAGCTGGCCGCACTCGCCCTGGCCGCGGCTCCGGTCGAGGGTCGCGACGAGGTCTGGCTGGACCTGTGTGCCGGACCGGGCGGCAAGGCGGCGCTGCTGGGCGGACAGGGTGCGGGCCGCGGGGCCAGGCTGCTGGCCGTCGAGCTCGCCCCGCACCGGGCCCGGCTGGTGGCCCGAGCCGTCGGCTCGGACACCGGGGTGGTCGTCGCGGACGGCCTGGTGCCGGCGTGGCTGGCCGAAGGCTTCGACCGGGTGCTCGTCGACGCGCCCTGCACCGGCCTCGGCGCACTCCGCCGGCGACCCGAGTCGCGCTGGCGGCGCCAGCCCACGGACGTCGGGATGCTGGTCGACCTGCAGCGCAACCTGCTCAGGTCGGCGCTGGACGCGACCCGGCCGGGCGGGGTCGTGGCCTACGTGACTTGCTCACCGCACCTGGCCGAGACCCGCGTCGTCGTCCTCGACGTCCTCAGGAAACGCAGCGACGTGGAGCAGCTCGACGCGCGGCCTTTCTTCCCCGGCGTGCCCGACCTGGGCGACGGCCCGCACGTGCAGCTCTGGCCGCACCGGCACGGCACCGACGCGATGTTCACCGCCCTGCTGCGCCGCACCTGAGCCGAGGCCCCGACAGGCGGTCGCCGACTCAGTCCCCGTCGCGTTCGCCGCCGAGGTCGCGCAGGTCGGCTCGGTCGGTGGCGGCCGAATCACGGTCGGCGCCGGCCTTGACCCGGTCCACCTGCGCGTCGACCCGGTCCTGCTCGTCGAGCCGATCGCTGTCGCGCTGCTGCTGGGCTCGTACGGCGGCGGCGGCCGCGCGCGCCTCGGCGGCCACGACCCGGATCGCGGCAGCCCGGTCGCGGGCGTCTGCTGCGTCGATCAGCTCGCGCAGGCGCTCGACGCGGGCGCCCAGCTCGGCAACGAGCTGCTGGTCGGCCTCGTGGCGCTGGACCGCCTCGTCGTCGCGAGCATCGGCGATCCGGTCCTGCTCGTCGGCCGCGTCGTCGCGGACGCCAGCGGTCCGGTCGCGCTCGTCCGCGACCGCGTCGCGGACTCCTGCCTTGTGCTCGCGCTCGTCGTCGCGCACGCCCGCGGTCCGGTCGCGCTCGTCCGCGACCGCCTCGCGGATTCCTGCCTTGTGCTCACGCTCGCTCAGCAGCGCGTCTCGCGCGTCCGCGAGGACCTCGCGGGCATCGGCGAGCGCGCGCTCGTCCTCGCCCTCCCGGGCGCCACTGTCCCTGCCGGGTGACGCGCTCATGAAACCTCCCACCTGAGCGACCACACTAGACTCCGGCGTCGTGGGAGTGCAGATCTCGCCGAGCATCCTCTCGGCCGACTTCACCGACCTCGCCGGGGCCGTGCGTGCGATCACGCCCGGCGCAGACTGGGTGCACGTCGACGTGATGGACAACCATTTCGTGCCCAACCTCACCCTCGGACTGCCCGTCGTCGAGCGCATCGTCGAGGTCAGTGCCCTCCCGGTCGACGCACACCTGATGATCGAGGACGCGGACCGCTGGGCGCCCGGCTATGCCGAGGCGGGCGCGGCCAGCGTGACGTTCCACGTCGAGGCCTCCGCCGCTCCGGTCCGGCTGGCCCGTGAGCTGCGCCGGCTGGGGTCGCGGGCCGGGATGGCGCTCAAGCCGGCGACTCCCGTCGAGCCGTACGCCGAGCTGCTCGCCGAGCTGGACATGCTGCTGCTGATGACCGTCGAGCCGGGGTTCGGGGGTCAGGCCTTCCTCGACGTCGTGCTGCCGAAGATCAGGCGGGCGCGCGAGCTGGTCAAGGACCGCGACCTGCGGCTGTGGCTGCAGGTCGACGGCGGAGTGGCGGCTGACACCATCGAACGCTGCGCCGACGCCGGAGCGGACGTGTTCGTCGCAGGCTCGGCGGTGTACGGCGCGGACGACGCGGCCGCTGCCGTGCAGGCGCTGCGGGAGAGCGCCGAACGGGCCACCGAGTCCGCCTGGTGGCACTCCAGCAGCTGACAGCCCGTTGCGCCACTCGACGCGGGGTCGGAGCGTCGTGGCACACTTGCTGCTGAGAACGACAGCATGCGTGCTCCGGGGTCGGTGCAATTCCGAACCGGCGGTGACAGTCCGCGACCCGCGTCCGGCGGCCGAGAGGCGACCGGCCGGTTGACCCGGTGGAACTTCGGGACCGACGGTGAAAGTCCGGATGGGAGGCAGCACGCGCGTCCGTCGGGCGCCGACGCGTCGTGGCCGCGCACCTGCGGCGCGCGCCCGTCGACGTCGGACGCCCGGCGTGCTGCCTCCCATCCGGACTTTCACCGTCGGTCCTGGAGTTCCACCAGGTCAACCGGCCGGTC
>JAVEDG010000135.1 GCA_030841245.1 Actinomycetota bacterium | reverse complement strand
TCAGTTATCAGGCCGTTCCTAGTCCGCAAGAAGTCCGCAGGACGTCCGTATGTCGTCAACGACTACTCCGAGGCTGGGCTGGAAGACACCGAGACAGAACCGACCTGCTGCCTCTCCTGCAGCCGGTGCCTCTCCCCCCCCGGTCGACCGGCTTCTCAAAGCAGACGTCCGGGAATCCCCCCCGACAAGACGCGAGACCCCGCCGTAACCCTGCAGATCGAGCCGGCGCGGTCAAGGACCGATGCATCAACCAGCAGGATGCAAGTCCCTCTCGTGACACAGCCATAGCTGTTGGGGCGCTGCCCACCCGTCCATGACGATTTTGTACTTCCTTGACATGGCGCGACCGGCCGAGAGCCCACAAAGAACGTCTCAGGCGCTCGCAACCCATTTGGATTACGGGACCCAGCCACGCGCAAACAGAATTTCGTGAGCATCCACGGCCCATAACCGTGAAGACCCCTCGGTGGAGGTGGCGGGAATCGAACCCGCGTCCTTCGACGTGGAACCAGGGCTTCTCCGGGCGCAGTCCGCTAGCGATTTTCTCGGCCCCAGCGGTCACACGGACCAGCCGCTGACAGGCTCAGTCGCTGTGAGATTTCCCGATCGGTCCCGCGACCGGACCGACCGGTTGAGCCTTCTCACTGATGCCAGACACCGGGCCGAAGGCACTCCCGGGCTGACAGCCTGCTAACGCTGCTTAGGCAGCGAGAGCGAAGGCGCGCTGATTGGTATCGGCGCTTATTGGTTTGCTGGGCATGGTTAACGAGCTCATCCCAGCCATCCTCGGCCCGCTTCCCCTGGCTCGACAACCGAAGTCGAGACCATTCACCCCCTGTGTAGTTGTGTGTCCATGATACCTGCGGCCCGGAACGGGTATGGGCGCGCCCGATGAGTCCTCAGAACAGCCAACCCGACACCCGCCGCCGCATCGGCGACCGCTACCGTCTCGACCGGGCCATCGGCCAGGGCGGCATGGGCACGGTCTGGCGGGGGTACGACGAGCTGCTCAGCCGCGACGTGGCGGTCAAGGAGATCAGGTTCCCGCCGGAAGTGGGCGAGAAGGAGCAGGCCGACCTGCGCGCGCGCACGCTGCGTGAGGCCCGCGCCACGGCCCGGCTGAGCCACCCCAACGTCGTCACGACGTACGACGTGGTGGAGGAGGACGGCCGGCCCTGGATCGTCATGGAGCTGCTGCACGTCCGCACGCTCGGCGAGATCCTGCGCCAGGACGGCCCGCTGCCGCCGTACCGGGTGGCCGAGATCGGCCTCGACATGCTCTCCGCGCTGGAGCTCTCGCACGGCGAGGGCGTGGTCCACCGAGACGTCAAGCCCGGAAACGTCCTGATGACCGACGATGGGCGTGCCGTCCTGACCGACTTCGGCATCGCCACGATGGCGGGCGACCCGGCGCTCACCTCGACGGGCATGGTGCTCGGCTCCCCCGCCTACCTGTCGCCGGAGCGCGCCCGCGGTCAGCGCCCCGGGGCGGCAGGCGACATGTGGTCGCTCGGAGCCACGCTCTACGCCGCCGTCGAGGGCCGCCCGCCGTACGACGGGGAGAACGCGCTCGCGACCCTCACCCAGGTCATCTCCGAGCCGGTCGACCCGCCGACCGTGCCCGGCCCGCTGCGGGATGCCATCCTCGGGCTGCTCGCGAAGGACCCCGCCGACCGGGCCGGCGTGGCCCAGACCCGGGAGCTGCTGCGCCGGGCCGCAGCCGACCGGACCCGCACCACCGCAGCGATCGCCCCCGTCGAGCCTGCGGCGCTGGACCGGGCCGGCCGCACCGAGGCGCTGCCCCTCTCGACGGACGGCCGGCACCGCCGCCGTGGGCTGCTCGCCCTGCTGGCGGCGCTGGTGCTGGTTGCGGTCGTCGCCACGATCGCGGCCGCCGAGCTGGGGAGTGGGTCCAGCCCCGCGACGCAGGCAGGACAGCAGCATCGGCAGAGCTCGTCGAGCCCGCAGGCGAGCCACAGTCCGACCCCTTCGGCCTCGACCTCGCAGCCGAGCAACGGGCTGCCCGCCGGCTTCCACCGCTACCAGGACGCAACCGGCTTCTCGGTGGCCGTCCCGGACGGCTGGGCGGTCGACCACCACGGCACGGAGGTCGACATCAAGAACCCGGACGGCACTGAGTTCCTGCGCGTCGACCAGACCGACCATCCGAAGAGTGACCCAGTGAAGGACTGGGAGGAGCAGTCGAAGCGGGTCAGCCACGAGCTGCCGAACTACCAGACCGTCTCGATCGAGAGCGTCGACTACCGCGGCTGGCCGGCGGCCGACTGGGAGTTCACGTGGGGTACGCAGACCCACGTGCTCGACCGCGGCTTCGTCACCGGTTCCAACGGCTACGCGCTTTACTGGTCAGCCCCGGAGGGCCGGTTCGACAGCGACCACGACGTCTTCGACATCGCGGCGCGCACGTTCCAGCCTGCGTCATCGGGCGGCGGCGCCCAGGGTGGCAACGAAGGCGACTGAGGCCGCCGATCGTCATGACCCTTCCCTACGGGTCAGTCCTTGCCGCTGCTGCGGCGCGACATCGCGCGCTGCATCTCTCTCGTCGCCTGGCGCTCGGCGAGGGCCTGTCGCTTGTCGTAGGAGCGCTTGCCGCGGGCCAGCGCGATCTCGACCTTCGCCTTGCCGTCCTTGAAGTAGAGTGCGAGCGGGACCATGGTGACCCCGGTCTCCTGGGTCTTGCCGATCAGTCGGTCGATCTCCTTGCGGTGCAGCAGCAGCTTGCGCTCGCGGCGCGGCTCGTGGTTGGTCCACGTGCCCTCGGTGTACTCCGGGATGTGCACGTTCGCCAGCCACGCCTCGCCGTCGCGGATGTGTGCGAAGCCGTCGACCAGCGACGCGTGACCCGCGCGCAGGGACTTGACCTCGGTGCCGGTCAGCACCATGCCCGCCTCGTAGACGTCGTCGATGTGGTAGTCGTGCCGTGCCTTGCGGTTCGATGCGACGAGCTTGCGGCCTTGCTCCTTGGGCATCAGCCGCGACCGGTGCCGTTGAGCGCGGCGAGCAGGCCGGTCAGCACCTCGATGGCTCTGCGCTCGGCGACCTGTGGCGGCTGGTCCGAGGGCACGAGGACGTCCGGCTCCACACCGACACCGTCGATCGACCGGCCGTCCGGGGTGAGGTAGTGGCCCACGGTCAGCTCGATCGCCGAGCCGTCCGAGAGTCGTGACGGCTGCTGCACCGAGCCCTTGCCGAAGGTGCGGGAGCCCACCACCACGGCACGGTTGCGCTCCTGCAGCGCGGCCGCGACCACCTC
>JAVEDG010000125.1 GCA_030841245.1 Actinomycetota bacterium | reverse complement strand
CCGGCTCGAGCGCGAGGGCCTGGTGCACCGCGAGGCCTGCGACAGCGACGCCCGGGGCCTGTTCGCGGTGCTGACCGAGGCCGGCTTCGACCGGCTGCGCCGGGCGACGCCCACCCACCTGCGTGGGGTCGGGGAGTACGCCGTCGGCCGGCTCGACGAGGACGACGTCGCACGGCTCGGCGAGATCCTGGCCAGGATGCTCGGCCACGAGCTGGCCGGGGAACGCGCAGCTGTCATTGGTGCGGACTGACCCGTACCGCCTCGGCGAAGGTCGTGTCACCGCGCAACGCCTTGACGACCGCAGCCTCGCGCACCGTCATCAGCGTGCCGGCCTGCTCGACGATCCCGGCCTCGGTCGTGCCCGATACGATCGCGCGCCGCAGCTGCGAGTCGATCGTCAGCACCTCGAAGACCCCGACGCGGCCGCGATAGCCGGTCTGCGCGCAGTCGCTGCAGCCGTGTCCGCGCCGTGGGGTGGCGTCCTCCGGGAGCTCCTCGTCCAGGCCGAGCGACCTGAGCAGCTCCGGGTCCGGCTGGTCCTGCTCCGAACACTGGTCGCACGGCCGTCGGACGAGCCGCTGCGCGACGATCGTGGTCAGTGACGACCCGACGAGGAACGGCTCCACACCCATGTCGACCAGCCGGGTGATCGAGGCCACCGCGTTATTGGTGTGCAGCGTGGTCAGCACGAGGTGCCCGGTCAGCGCCGCCTTGACGGCGAGCTCTGCGGTCTCGCGGTCGCGGACCTCGCCGACGAGCACGACGTCCGGGTCCTGCCGGAGGAGCGCCCGAAGACCACGACCGAAGGTCAGCCCGGCCCGCTCGTGCACCTGCGTCTGGGTGACGCCGGGCACCTGGATCTCGACCGGGTCCTCGAGTGTCACGATGTTGCGCTCGACCAGGTTGAGCTCGGTGAGCGCGGAGTACAGCGTGTTCGTCTTGCCGACACCGGTGGGCCCGGTGATCAGGATGAGCCCGTCCGGCAGGGCGAGGGTCCGACGCAGTGCCGCGAGCTGGTCGGGCTCGAGGCCCAGCTCCTCCAGGCTCGGGACGTCGTCGGCCCGGCTCAGCAGCCGCACCACCACCTTCTCGCCCTGGACGGACGGCATGGTGCTGACCCGTGCGTCGACCGACGAGGCATCGACTCGGATCCGCAGCCGACCGTCCTGGGGCAGCCGGCGTTCGGCGATGTCGAGCCCGGAGACGATCTTGAGACGGCTCACCAGGGACGCGAGGGCGCCGCGTGGCAGCGTCATCACCTCACGCAGGACCCCGTCCACCCGGTAGCGGATCCGCACGCTCGACTGCTGCGGCTCCAGGTGGATGTCGCTGGCGCCGGAACGGACCGCGTCGGAGAGCACGCGTTGGACCAGCCGGACCATGGGCACGTCGTCGAGGGTGCCGCCCGGGACGTCCTCGACCGCGGGGACGTCGAACTGGTCGAAGAAGCCGCTCATGCCGGCCGACTCGGCAGAAAGGGACCACACTTTGGTGAGCTGGTCGCGGATCGCCGACTCGGTGGCGACGACCAGGTCGATGTCGGTCACCCCGGCGTGCAGGCGCACGTCGTCGAGCGCCACAACGTCGGTCGGGTCGCTGGCGGCCAGCGTCAGCCGGCCGTTCTCGCGGGCTAGCACCAGGACGCCCAACCGCGACGACACGGCGAGGGGCAGGATCCGCGCGGACTCCGGGGAGACCGGCATCCGGCCCAGGTCGACCACACGCAGGCCCAGCTGGTCACCGAGCACGTGCGCGATCTGCCGTTCGGTGCTCAGACCGAGGTCGACCAGGACGTGCCCGAGCCGCCGCCGGGACCCGATCGTGGTCATCTGGGCGGCAAGCGCGTCCTCGAGCTCGGACTCCGTGAGGACCCCGGCCGTGACCAGCAGCTCCCCGATGCGACGGCGGGCCGTACCTGCTGACCAGGCCTCGACGTCGGGCGTGGCATCGTGCACTCCCTGTGGATCGGCGCCCCGGACGCCGAACTTCACCGTTGCGGTCAGCCGGAACCTGCGCGCGGAGCCTGACGACGCTCACCGCCGGCCCGCTCGTCCAGGTCGTCGAGCAGTGCGCGCAGCTCGGACCGCAGGAAGTCGCGGGTCGCCACGTCCCCCACGGCGATGCGCAGCGTGGCCAGCTCGCGGGTCAGGTAGTCGGTGTCGGCGATGTTGCGCTCGGCCCGGGCCCGGTCCTGCTCGTACTGCACCCGGTCGCGGTCGGCCTGCCGGTTCTGGGCGAGAAGGATCAGCGGCGCGGCGTACGACGCCTGCAGCGACAGCATCAGGGTGAGCGCGATGAACGGGTAGGTGTCGAACCGCAGCGGCCAGTCGGTCGCGTTCCAGGTGACCCAGACCAGGACGAACACGGTCATGTAGACCAGGAACCGGCCGGTCCCGATGAACCGGGCGATGCGCTCGGCGAGCCGGCCGAACGCATCCGGGTCGTACGTCGGGGTCGGGACGATCACCCGGCGTGCTTCGCGCGGCTGGTCGAGCCGGCGGCTGCGCCGCGGTTCGCGGGGCTCACGAACCATCGGAGCCTGCCTCGCCGACGTCGATCGCCTCTCGGTCGCGTTCCCGCCAGTCGTCCGGCAGCAGGTGGTCGAGCACGTCGTCCACCGTGACCGCCCCGAGCAGCCGGTGCTCGTCGTCGACGATGGGGACCGCCACCAGGTTGTACGTCGCGAGGTAGTGCGTGATCGCCGGCAGGGGGACATCGGCCTCGAGCGGCTCGATGCCGGTGTCGACGACACCGCTCACGAGCGACGAGGGCGGCTCGCGCAGCAGCCGCTGGATGTGGGCGATGCCCAGGAACTTGCCGGTCGGGGTCTCGGTCGGCGGCCGGCAGACGTAGACCTGGGCCGCCAGGGCCGGCGACAGCTCCGGTTGGCGCACCCGGGCCAGAGCCTCGGCGACGGTCGAGTCGGGCGGCAGCACGACCGGGTCGGTGGTCATCATGCCGCCCGCGGTGTCCTCGGAGTAGGCCAGCAACCGGCGCAGCGGGGCCGCCTCGTCGGGCTCCATGAGCTCGAGCAGCTTCTCCTGCTCGTGGTGCGGGAGCTCGGAGAGCAGGTCCGCCGCGTCGTCGGGCTGCATCGCCTCGAGCACGTCGGCGGCACGTTCCTCCTCGAGCTTGCTCAGGATCTCGACCTGGTCGTCCTCGGGCAGCTCCTCAAGCACATCGGCCAGAGCCTCGTCGTCGAGCGCGGCCGCGATCTCGACCCGCCGCTTGGCAGACAGCTCGTGCAGGACGGTCGCCAGGTCGGCCGCG
>JAVEDG010000117.1 GCA_030841245.1 Actinomycetota bacterium | reverse complement strand
GCCGGGTCTCCTGCACGACCCGCCCACCCCCCTGCAGCAGCGCCGCCTGCCGGCCGATCTCGAAGCGGAGGGCGCGCTCGACCGAGCGCAGCGAGTTGACGTTCTTCGTCTCCGACCGGGTGCCCAGCGGTGCGTCGGGAGTCGGGCGCAGCGACACGTTGGCGTCGCAACGCAGCGATCCCTGCTCCATCCGCACGTCGGAGACGCCGAGGGTGCGCATCAGCTCTCGCAGCGCCGTGACGTAGGCCCGAGCCACCACCGGCGCGTCCGCGCCGGTCCCCTCGACCGGCTTGGTGACGATCTCGATCAGCGGGATGCCGGCCCGGTTGTAGTCCACGAGGGAGTGGTCGGCGCCGTGGATCCGGCCGGTCGAGCCGCCGACGTGCAGCGACTTGCCGGTGTCCTCCTCCATGTGCACGCGTTCGATCTCGACCCGCACCGTCCGGGTGCCGCCGTCGGTCGGCACCTCGACGTCGAGCCAGCCCTCGGTGCACAGCGGCTCGTCGTACTGCGAGACCTGGAAGTTCTTCGGCATGTCCGGGTAGAAGTAGTTCTTGCGCGCGAAGCGGCACCAGGACGCGATCGAGGAGTTGAGCGCGAGCCCGACCCTGATGGTCGACTCGACGGCCACCTCGTTGAGGACCGGCAGCGACCCGGGCAGGCCCAGGCAGGTCGGGCAGACCTGGGTGTTCGGCTCGGCGCCGAACTCGGTCGAGCAGCCGCAGAACATCTTCGAGGCCGTGCCCAGCTCGACGTGCACCTCGAGCCCGAGCACCGGGTCGTAGGTGGCGACCGCCTCGTCGTAGGGCAGCGGCTCGGACGTGACCGTCACCCTTCCTCGCCGCGGCGCAGCCGTCGCACGATGACGAGCGTCCCGGTCAGGACGACGGCGATGTTCAGCGCGGCGTCTAACAGCTCGAGCCGGTCGTGGTCCTCGCGTGCCTGCCTGATGCGTGCGAGCGCGGTGCGACCCGCGAGCAACGTGCCGATGAGCGTGACGAGCGTGCGGGCCTTCTTCATGACGGCTCCCCTGCGGTTGCGGTGACCAGATCCGGTGCCTCGTCGATGAGCAGGTGCCCCCACCGGTCCGACAGCGCGGCTTCGAGCGCCCCGCCGACCCGGTAGAGGCGGTCGTCGGCCATGGGTGGTGCGATCACCTGGAACCCCACCGGCAGCCCGTCCTCCGCTGCCAGTCCGCACGGCAGGGACATCGAGGCGTTGCCGGCGAGGTTGGACGGGATGGTGCACAGGTCGGCGAGGTACATCGCCATCGGGTCGTCGACGCGCTCGCCGAGGCGGAACGCCGTGGTCGGGGTGGTCGGCGAGACAAGGACGTCGGCCTGCTCGAACGCCGCGGCGAAGTCGCGCTGGATCAGGGTGCGCACCTTCTGCGCCTGGCCGTAGTAGGCGTCGTAGTAGCCGCTGGACAGCGCGTAGGTGCCGAGGATGATCCGCCGCTTGGCCTCGGCACCGAAGCCGGCCTCGCGCGTCGCGGCCATCACCTCCTCGGCACTCGCCGTGCCGTCGTCGCCGACACGCAGGCCGTATCGCATCGCGTCGAAGCGCGCCAGGTTGCTCGAGCACTCGCTCGGCAGGATCAGGTAGTAGGCCGGCAGGGCGTAGGTGAAGTGGGGGCAGTCGACCTCGACGACGGTCGCCCCCACGCCCTCGAGCAGCTCGACCGCCTCACGGAACCGCGCCTCGACGCCCGGCTGGTAGCCCTCACCGGCGAACTGCCGGACCACACCCAGCCGCATGCCGCGGACGTCCGCCGCCTCGGCGGCCGCGACCACTGCGGGGACCGGCGCTTCGATCGAGGTGGTGTCGAGCGGGTCGTGCCCGGCGATGGTGGCGTGCACGAGTGCGGCGTCGAGCACGGTCCGCGCACACGGACCGGCCTGGTCCAGCGAGGACGCGAGTGCGACCAACCCGTAGCGCGAGACCCCGCCGTACGTCGGCTTCACACCGACCGTGCCGGTCACCGCGGCTGGTTGGCGGATCGACCCGCCGGTGTCGGTGCCGACCGCGACCGGCGCCTCGAACGCGGCCACCGCCGCCGCCGACCCGCCACCGGAACCACCCGGGATGCGCGACAGGTCCCAGGGGTTGTGCGTGGGGCCGAACGCCGAGTGCTCGGTCGAGGACCCCATCGCGAACTCGTCCATGTTCGTCTTGCCGAGGATGACCACGCCCGCCGCGCGCAACCGGGCCGCCACCGTCGCGTCGTACGGCGGGACCCAGCCCTCGAGGATCCGCGACCCGCATGTGGTCGGCAGGCCCTTGGTCGCGATGACGTCCTTGAGTGCGAGCGGCACGCCGGCCAGCGGGCCGAGCCGCTCCCCCGCGGCCCGCCGGTCGTCGACCGTCCTGGCGGCCGCCAGCGCACCGTCCGCGTTGACGTGCAGGAACGCGTGCACGCGCCCGTCCACGGACCCGATCCGGTCGAGGTGCGCCTGCGTCGTCTCGACCGCGCTCACCTCTCCGTCGGCGATGGCCCGGGCGGTGTGCGCGGCGGTACGGCGGACCAGCTCGTCGGTCACGCCTCTTCCCCGAGGATCCGGGGCACGCGGAACCGGCCGTCCTCCGCTGCCGGGGCGCCCGCCAGCGCCTCCGCCTGCGTGAGCCCGGGGCGGACCACGTCCGGGCGGGTGACGTTGGTGAGCGGCAACGGGTGCGACGTCGGCGGGATGTCCTCGGCAGCGACCTCGCCGACCCGCGCGACGGCACCGATGATCTGGTCGAGCTGTCCGGCGAACCGGTCGAGCTCGTCGTCGGACAACGCGAGACGCGCCAGCCGGGCGAGATGCTCGACCTCGGCTCGGGTGATGGTGCCACTCATCGCGCGCAGCGCTCCTCGGGTCCGGTCGGACCCGCCCATCCTAGGGGGGCAGGTGCTACCGGCTACCGGCCCCGGCGACCTGCTCCTCCGCGTCGAACGGCGGGGGTTCGAGCAGCGACGAGAAGCGCAAGAGCCAGGGAAGCAGGTCGTCACCGTCGAGGGCCCGGCTCACCAGCCAGCCCTGCACCAGGTCACAGCCGAGCTCGTCGAGCGCCTGCCAGGTCGCCTCGTCCTCCACGCCCTCTGCGACGACGCGCAGCCCGAAGGCCTGACCCAGCTCGACGATCGAGCGGACGATCGCGGCGTCGTCGGCGTCGCGCGTCATCCGGTTCACGAACGAGCGGTCCACCTTGATCTCCGAGACCGGCAGCCGCTTGAGGTGCACCAGCGAGGAGTAGCCGGTGCCGAAGTCGTCAAGACTCAGGTCGACACCGAGCCTCCCGAGGGCCTCGAGAGCCTGGCTCATCCGCCCCGGGTCAGCCATCAGCAGTCGCTCGGTGATCTCCAGCTGCAACGCGCTCGCCGGCAGCCGATGGGCGGCGAGCAGGTCACGGATGCCCTCGACGAACCCGACATCGGTCAGGTCGCGGATGTTCACGTTCACCGAGACCTGCAGCGGCGTGCCCTGATGCCACCACTGCGCCGCCCGCGACAGCGACTGGGCCAGGACCTCCTGGGTGAACGGGCGCATCAGGCCGCTCTGCTCGGCCAGGTCGAGGAACTCGTCCGGGAAGAGGAGACCGCGCTCGGGGTGCCGCCACCGGACCAGCGCCTCGACGCCCACGACCTCACGGCCCGGCAGCGAGACCTTCGGCTGGTAGTGCATCTCCAGCTCACCCTGGTCGATGGCGCGGCGCAGCTCGCCGAGCAGGCCGAGCCGATCGAGGGTGTGCACGTCGCGGGCCGGGTTGTAGAGCTCGACCCCGGTGTGCTCCCGCTTGGCCTGGTACATCGCCACGTCGGCCAGCCGCAGCAGCTGGGGGACCGCGTCGCCGTGCTCGGGGAACAGCGAGACCCCGACGCTGGTGTCCACCTGCAGCAGCATGCCGTCGAGGTGGAACGGCTCAGCGATGACGGCGCGGAGCCGGTTCGCCGCATCCATCGTGTCGGCCACGTCCGAGACACTGGTCAGCAGGACGGCGAACTCGTCGCCGCCGAGCCGGGCCACGACGTCGCCGGGACGCACCGAGTTGGCCAGCCGGGTGCCCACGATCTCCAGCAACCGGTCCCCGGTCTGGTGGCCGAGGGTGTCGTTGATCTCCTTGAAGCTGTCCAGGTCGAGCAGGCAGAACGCGATCGGGCGACCGGCCTGCGCCGCCTCGACCAGAGCGTCGTCGGTCGTCTCCGTCAGGAGCTTGCGGTTGGCCAGCCCGGTGAGCCCGTCGTGCAGCGCGGCGTACTCCTTGTCTCGCGAGATGGACGCCGTCTTGTAGACCAGGAACAGCGGCAGCAGCAGCAGCGGGATGAGCTGCCACACCGTCATCGCGACGACCACGACCACCGGCGAGAGCACCAGCACTGGGAACGTCGTCACCGCGTAGTAGCCGATGTCGTCGATCAGCTCCTGCCAGAACGTCGTCCCGTTGCGGATCGAGAGGGCGACGGCGACGAAGGCGAGGTTGGCGAAGAAGTAGCAGGTCCAGGCCAGCACCATCACGGACAGGTCGCTCGCCGACATCACCAGCGGGTGCGACGGAGATCCGTCCAGCCCGAGCAGCCGGGCAACGGCCCACGCGACACTGAGGCTGAGGACGTGCTGCGAGGAGTTGAAGACGACCTTCCACGCCGGCTTGCGGCGCAGTGACTCGCCCAGCGCCATCGCCAGCAGCTGGACCAGGACCGTGGGCCAGAGTCCCCACAGGAACATGACCGCGAAGAGGAAGCCGGCGGACAGCGTCACGCCCTCGGGGTCGTAGGCGCCGGAGGCGACGACAGGGCGCAGCTCCCCCAGCAGCACCAGGGCGGTGATCAGCCAGAACGCCGGGCCCAGCCCGCGGATCTCCGCGGACGACAGCCCGTGCACCGCGGCGAGGCAGAGCGTCAACGCCGCCGCGGTACAGCACGCGACGTACGCGGCGAGACGCCTGCGCTCGCGCAGCCGTGCGCCGCTGACCGCCTGACCCATTCCGCAGCTCCTCGAGGACGGCACCCGACTTTGCTCCCGCTTTACTCTGCTATCGGCCCGTGCCGCGCCGTCCTGAAGTGATCATCATCGGCGGCGCCCCCGTTCAGCCCAGCGCCGCGCCGGCACGGGGGGCACCCGCCGACACCCGACCGGTCAGCCACGCCGTGGCCTCGGCCGCCGGCAGGGCGGGGCTCACGTGCCAGCCCTGGGCCCGGTCGCAGCCGAGATCGTGCAGCCGCCGCAGCGCGGCCTCGGTCTCGACCCCTTCCGCAACCACGGTCAGGCCGAGGCTGTGGCCGAGATCGATGATCGACCGGACGATCGAGGTGTCCTCCTCGGCACCGTCCGCCTGACCCAGCCGCTTGACGAAGGACCGGTCCACCTTGATCTCGCGCACCGGCAGCCGCTTGAGCAGCACCAGTGACGAGTAGCCGGTGCCGAAGTCGTCCAGGCTGATCCGCACGCCGAGGGCGTCCAGCTCGGCGAGCGTGTCGGCCGCGGTCGCGACGTCCGCCATCAGGACCCGCTCGGTGATCTCCAGGCACAGCAGGTCGGCGGGCACGGAGTAGCGCCGCAGCCGACTGCCCAGCCTCGCGGCGAATCCCTCGTCGAGCAGGTCACGCATGGACACGTTCACCGCGACGGGCAGCCGCAGCCCGCTGCGCCGCCAGTCGGCGAGCTGGGACAGTGCCGCGGTGATGACCAGGTCGGTCAGCCGTGGCATCAGCCCGGACTGCTCGGCCAACGGGACGAACTCGTCGGGCAGGACGAGGCCGCGGGTCGGATGCCGCCAGCGCACCAGGGCCTCGACACCTGCGACGGCGCCGTCGGACACCCGGATCTTGGGCTGGTAGTGCAGCTCGAGCTCGTCGTGGTCGACCGCCCGGCGCAGCGCTCCGAGCAGGCCGAGCCGGTTGCGGCTGTTGGTGTCGCGCTCGACGGCGTACGTCTCGATCGCGGTGTGCTCGGCCTTCGCGAGGTACATCGCCACGTCGGCGCGCTGCAGCAGCCGCTCGAAGTCTCCGGCGTGCTGGGGGTGAAGGGCGATGCCGATGCTGGCCTCGAGGTGGATCGGGGTCTCGCCGATCGTGAACGGCGCCTCGAGCGCGGCCAGGATGCGAGCCGCGATCTCGCGTGCGGCCTCTGCGTCGCGGACCACGGGGAGCAGCACGGCGAACTCGTCGCCGCCGAGCCGGGCGACCAGGTCCCCCGGGCGCAGGGTGCGCTCCATCCGCGCCGCGGTGAGGCGCAGGATCCGGTCGCCGACCCGGTGTCCCAGCGTGTCGTTGACCTCCTTGAAGCGGTCGAGGTCGAGCAGGAACAGCGCCACGGTGTCGCCTCGCGCCCCGGCGACACGAAGCGTCTCCTCGGTACGCCGGGACAGCTCCTGTCGGCTCGCCAGCCCGGTGAGGGGATCACGGCGGCCCCGCTGGCGTCGCTCCAAGGTGCCGGCCGCGCTGCCCTGGACGGCAAGCAACGGCAGCAGGAAGAGGGCGACCAGCGCGCTGCGGTAGGAGAGCACGACAGCCACCAACGGCGCCAGCCCGACCAGTATCACGTGCACGGCCAGCTGCGGCCCGGCCTCCTCGGCGACGACCGCCGGCAGCGGCCGGTGCCGCCGCAGGGCGATGCCGACCCAACGCAGTCCGCCCGCGAGCAGGAAGTAGCCGAGGCCGGCAAGAGCGACCCAGGCCAGGTCGAGCGCGGTCGGCGCGGGCGCACCGGCCGGATAGCCAGCCGCGTGCCCCAGGTCGAGCACCCGCCAGGCGAGCGCCAGGCTCAGCGCCTGCTGACCCAGCGAGAACGTGACGCCCCACCAGACCCGGCGCGTCGCCACCCCGGACACCACCGTGGCCAGCGCCTGGACCGCCACCGCCACCGGGAGCCCGAAGGTGATCAGGGCAGCGAAGCTGAAGGCGGTCGAGGTTGTGACGACGGCGCCCCGGGCCGCCGCCGGCGCCAGCACCGGTCGCAGCTCTGCCACCACGGCCAGTCCCAACAACAGCCACGGCTCGGGCCTGTGCACGAGCAGGTGGGCCGAGTGCGCGGCAGCCCCCACGCCCAGCACGAGCACTGCCAGCCCCGCCACCGAGACGATGGCGAGGAACACCCGCCACGGGGCCGATCCGGGCGGCGGGTCCGCTGCGTCCTGCTCGTCCGGCGGCGCGGGGGCGGCCAGGTGGATGGTCGACCCCACCGGCCCCCGGCGGCGCCTGCTGGGCTGCCAGCCGGGCACCCGGTAGCCGTCCTCGCCGACGTCTCGGGGCAGCGGGGCGAGGGGTCGCGCGTTTGCCATCAAACCCTTTCCGTCCGCTCCGGCCGGACGCGCCCCCCGAAGGCTCGCCCCCCGCTCCGGCGATCCGGAACGGTCGTGCTGCGCCGCCATCCTCGCCGGGGACCATCTCGGTCGTCATCGGTCACGAGGGCACACTCGCATCAGCCGGAAGGTGGATACGGCGCGCCTTCGAGTCGTGACTCTGTGCGACCACGGCGGGGGCGGGAGCACCGGATCGGCGCAGCGGAGGCGTCAGTCCTCGGCCGGTACGGGCGCGCCGGCCACACCCCGGGCCGCGTCCGGCCCCTCGCGCAGCAGCACGCCGAAGCCGGCCTCGTCGAGCACCGGGACGCCGAGCTCGGCCGCTTTGTCCGCCTTCGAACCGGGGCTGTCCCCCACGACGACGAAGCTGGTCTTGCGCGACACCGACCCCGCGGCCCGCCCGCCGAGGGTCTGGATCGCCTCGGTCGCCTCGTCGCGGGAGTAGCCCTCGAGCGAACCCGTCACGACAACGGTGAGGCCCTCGAGGAGCCGCGGTCCCTCCTCGGAGACCTCCTCGGCGAGGCGGACCCCGGCCTTCGCCCACCGCTCGACCACCGAGACGTGCCAGTCGACGTCGAACCAGTCGAGCACCGCCGCGCCGATGACCGGTCCGACACCGTCGGTGCCGGCCAGCTCCTCCAGGCTCGCTGTGCGGATCGCCTCGACCGAGCGGAACCGGCGGGCCAGCGCCTGGGCTGCGGTCGGGCCGACATGGCGGATCGAGAGCGCCACGAGCGCGCGCCAGAGCGGGCGCGTCCGGGCCGCCGCAATGGCGTCCAGCAGCTTGCCGGCGTTGGCGGTCAGGCCGCCGTCCTTCCGGCGGAAGAGGTCGACCTGAGCCAGCCGCTCCTCGTCGAGCGCGAACACGTCGCCCTCGTCGGTGACCACTCCCGCCTCCAGCAGTGCCACGGCCGCTTCGTAACCCAGCACGTCGATGTCGAAGGCGCCCCGCCCGGCGAGGTGGAAGATCCGCTCCCGCAGCTGCGCCGGGCAGCTGCGGCTGTTCGGGCAGCGAATGTCGGCGTCGCCCTCCTTCTCGTAGGCCAGGGTCGTGCCGCACACGGGGCACTCGGTGGGCATCACGAACTCGCGCTCGCTGCCGTCGCGCAGGTCCACCACGGGACCGACGATCTCCGGGATGACGTCTCCGGCCTTGCGCAGCACGACGGTGTCCCCGATCAGCACTCCCTTCCGCCGCACCTCCGACGCGTTGTGCAGCGTCGCGTTGCTGACCGTGGACCCGCTCACCAGCACCGGTTCCATGAAGCCGAACGGCGTCACCCGGCCGGTCCGCCCGACGTTGACCAGGATGTCGAGCAGCTTGGTCGTGACCTCTTCCGGCGGGTACTTGAACGCGATGGCCCACCGCGGGGCACGTGACGTCGAGCCGAGCCGCCGCTGCACGCTGACCTCGTCCACCTTGACGACGACTCCGTCGATCTCGTGCTCGACGTCGTGGCGGTGCTCGCCGTAGTAGCCGATGTAGTCCTGCACCGCGCGCAGGTCGTCGACCACGCGGTAGCGGTCGCTGACCGGCAGCCCCCAGCCGCGCAGCGCGTCGTACGCCGCGGACTGCCGGTCCGGGCTGAACCCGGTGCGTGCCCCCACACCGTGCACGATCATGCGCAGCGGTCGGGACGCGGTCACGCGAGGGTCCTTCTGCCGCAACGACCCGGCAGCCGCGTTGCGCGGGTTGGCGAAGGGTGCCTTCCCCGACTCGACGAGAGCGGCGTTGAGCTCACCGAAGGCCGCGACCGGGAAGAAGATCTCGCCGCGGACCTCCAGCCGGGACGGGACGTTCTTCCCGGTGAGCCGGTTCGGCACCCCGCCGACGGTGCGGACGTTGAGGGTCACGTCCTCCCCGGTGACGCCGTTGCCGCGGGTCAGCCCGCGCACCAGCCGGCCGCCCTCGTAGAGCAGGTTCATCGCGACGCCGTCGACCTTGAGCTCGCACAGGTAGTGGACCGGACCTCCGCCCGCGTCGCGCTCGACCCGCGCGGCCCAGGCCTCGAGCTCCTCGGGCGTGAAGGCGTTGTCCAGGCTCATCATCTTCTCGAGGTGGTCCACCGCGGTGAACTCCGTCGAGAACGTCCCGCCGACGGTCTGCGTCGGGGAGTCGGGTGTGCGGAGCTCCGGATGGGACTCCTCGAGACCCTGCAGCTCGCGCATCAGCTGGTCGTACTCCGCGTCGCTGATGGTCGGCGCGTCGCGCACGAAGTACTCGAACCGGGCCCGGTCGATGTGCTCCACCAGCTCGGCGTGACGGTGCCGAGGCTCGTTGTGCGCCGTCGTCGTGCTCTTGCTCGCGGCCACTCATCCCTCCGGGTCGTCCAGCAGCAGCCGGCCCGCGTTCCGGGCCAGCCGCATGGCGGTGCGGGCGTACTCCGGGCCGGCACCTGCCAGCCCGCAGGTCGGAGTGACCACGATGGACCCGGCCAGCGCACCAGGGTCCAGACCGAGCCGCGACCACAGCCCGCGCACCGGTCCGACCGTATCGGCCGGCGCCGACAGCGCACCCTGCAGAGGGGGAACGACACCGGCCAGCAGCAGCACGCCGGCCTCGAGTGCCGCACCGAGCTCCTCGTCGGCAGCCGACCCGACCACACCCAGGTCGATCGAGATGCCCGAGGCGCCGGTGGCCGCGAGCAGCCCGACCGGCGGCCGGTCCGCACAGCAGTGCACGACGACCGGCGCGTCCACGGCGCTCACCGTCTCGGACAGCCTGGTCTGTGCGGTCAGCGACGGCACCGGGTCGAAGGCTCGCCACCCGCTCGTCGAGCGCACCGCGCCCGCCAGCACGGCCGGCAGGGACGGCTCGTCCAGCTGGAGCACCGGCTCGGTGTCCGGGAGCCGCCGCGCCACCTCTGCCACGTGCTCGGCGGCCGCCTCCGCAAGCGCGGCGGCGAGGTCCGAGCCGGCCACCCGGTCGGAGAGCGCCGGTTCGCCACGGGGCAGCCGGAGCGCTGCCGCCAAGGTCCAGGGTCCGGCGAGGGAGACCTTCAGCGGGCCCCGGTAGCCCGCCGCCACCTCCTCGAGCGCGTCGAGGTCGCGGGCGAGCAGCGAGTGGGCACGGCGCTCGTCCAGGCCGGGGCGGTCGACCAGCCGCCAGCCGGAAGGCTGCAGGTCGACGTGCAGCCCCGGCAGCAGCGCGGCGGTGCGCCCGACCAGGTCCGCCCCGGGACCCCGGGCCGGCAGCTCGGGCAGGTGCGGCAGGTCCGGGAGCTCGTCGAAGACCGCGCGGGTCGCCTGGACCGGGTCTTCGCCCGGCATCGACCCGATGCCGGTGGCGCTCCCGGGGGCGGGACGCCAGGGCTCGACCGGCATGCTCAGTAGGCCCGCCGACCGTCGTGGGCCGTCCACGCGGCGAAGGGCACTGTGGCCTCCGGGAGCTGCTGCTGGACCACCGGCACCGACCATTGGGTGCGGGGTCGCTCGAAGAGGTCGTAGAACTCGCGGTCGTCGAAGCCGGCTCGCGCCGCGTCGTCACGGTCCGCGGCATAGACGACGCGGTCCAACCGGGCCCACAGCGCGGAAGCGAGGCACATCGGGCACGGTTCGCAGGAGCTGAGCAGGACGCACCCTGCCAGGGAGAAGTCCTCGACGGCCCGGCACGCCTCCCGGATCGCGACCACCTCGGCGTGCGCGGTGGGGTCCAGGTCCCGGGTCACCCGGTTGACCCCGACCGACACGACGTCGCCGCCGCGCACGACGGTGGCCGCGAAGGGACCGCCGCCAGCCGCGACGTTCGCCTCGGCCCGGCGTACGACGTCGACCAGGAGATCGGTGAGGCCCTCGTCGGCTGTCGCGCTCACGGCACCACGCTAGTCACGTCAGGGGCGAGCGGCCGAGATGGTGGCCGCCCCCACGACGGCGGTCCCGTCGTAGAGCACCACGGCCTGGCCCGGGGCGACACCGCGCAACGGCGAGCGCAGCTCGACCGTCACGATGTCCTCGGTCTCATCCGAGTCCTGCGCGTCGCGGACCGCGACCGCGGGCACCGCCTCGCCGTGCGCGCGCACCTGCGCCAGGCACTCGAGCGGCGCGGTGGGGACCGGACCGGACCAGCGAGGTCGCACCGCGGTGATGGACCGGACGTCGAGCTGTTCGGCGGGACCGACGGTCACGGTGTTGGTGACCGGCGAGATGTCGAGGACGTAACGAGGTCGCCCGTCGGCGGCGGGCCGGCCGAGCCGCAGCCCGCGCCGCTGGCCGATGGTGAACCCGTAGGAGCCGTCGTGGCGGCCGACAGGGGTCCCGGCGTGGTCGACGATCGCCCCCGGGCGCGACCCGATCCGCCCGGACAGGAATGCCCGGGTGTCACCGTCGGCGATGAAGCAGATGTCGTGGCTGTCGGGCTTGTCGGCGACGGCGAGGCCGCGGCGCTCGGCCTCGGCCCGGACACCCGACTTGGCGGTGTCGCCGAGCGGGAACATCGCGCGCGCGACCTGGGCCGCGTCGAGCACGCCCAGCACGTAGGACTGGTCCTTGTCGTCGTCCGCTGCGCGGTGCAGGCGGCCGTCCTCGAGGCGCGCGTAGTGGCCGGTGCACACGGCGTCGAAGCCGAGGGCGACGGCGCGGTCCAGGACGGCGGCGAACTTGATCTTCTCGTTGCAGCGCAGGCAGGGGTTGGGCGTCCGGCCGGCGGCGTACTCCGCGACGAAGTCCTCGACGACGTCCTCGTGGAAGCGCGCCGCCAGGTCCCAGACGTAGAACGGGATCCCGATCACGTCGGCCGCCCGCCGCGCGTCATGGGCGTCCTCGCGCGTGCAGCAGCCGCGCGCGCCACTGCGGTACGACGCGGGGTTGCTCGACAGCGCGAGATGCACCCCCGTCACGTCGTGGCCGGCCTCGTGCGCCCGGGCCGCGGCCACCGCCGAGTCGACCCCGCCGGACATCGCGGCGAGCACCTTCAGCCGAGCGGTCACGCCCGGGTGCCGTTCTGGCCGGCGCGGCGCGCCCGTTCGACCACGGGCACGATCGCCTCGACCACCGCGTCGACGTCGGCCTGTGTCGAGGTGTGCCCGAAGCTGAAGCGCAGTGATCCCCGAGCCAGGTCCTCGGGCACCCCCATCGCCAGCAGCACGTGGCTCGGCTGTGGGACCCCTGCCGAGCAGGCGGAGCCGGTGGAGCACGCGATGCCTCGCGCGTCGAGCAGGAGCAGCAACGCATCGCCCTCGCAGCCCGGGAAGGAGAAGTGCGCGTTGCCGGGCAGGCGGTGGTCCGGGTCGAGGTGAGGGTCTCCGCCGAGGACCACGTCGGGCACCGCCCGGCGTACCCGCTCGACGAGGTCGTCGCGCAACGCCTTGAGCCCCGCTCCTCGCTCGGGCTGGGTCTTGGCGGCGATCTCGGCCGCGGTCGCGAACCCGACGATCGACGGGGTGTCCAACGTCCCGGACCGCACGTCGCGCTCCTGTCCTCCGCCGTGCAGGACCGGGGTGAGGTCCAGGGTCCGCCCCAGGACCAGGGCCCCGATGCCGAGCGGACCGCCGATCTTGTGCCCGGTCACCGTCATCGCGTCGAGCCCGCTGGCCGCGAAGTCGACCGGCAGCTGGCCGACCGCCTGTACCGCGTCGGCGTGGATCGGGATGCCGTAGCGGTGAGCCGTCTCGGCCAGCTCGGTCACCGGCTGGACGGTGCCGACCTCGTTGTTGGCCCACATGACCGACACCAGCGCGACCGAGTGCGGGTCGGTCTCGATCGCAGCTGCGAGGGTCTCGGGTGCGACCCGTCCCGCGGCGTCGACGGGCAGCCACTCCACGCCGGCCCGCTCGTGCTGGGCCAGCCAGAGCACGGAGTCCATGACCGCGTGGTGCTCGACGGCACTCGCGAGGATGCGGCACCGTCTGGGGTCCTCCGCCCGACGCGACCAGTAGAGGCCCTTGACCGCGAGGTTGTCGGCCTCGGTCCCTCCGCCGGTGAAGAGGACCTCGCTCGGTCGGGAGCCGAGCGACTGGGCCAGCGACTCGCGCGACTCCTCGACGACGCGCCTCGCGGCTCGCCCGTTCGCGTGCAGCGACGAGGGGTTCCCGACCGTCGTGAGGCGGTCGGTGACGGCCTCGACCACCTCCGGGAGCATGGGGGTGGTGGCGGCGTGGTCGAGGTAGACCGATCCGGGCTCGGATCGACCCGGGACCGGGGACGTGCCCGGCTGGCTGTCAGTCATCGCTGGCCGAGTCTACGGCGCGATCACTCCCGGCAGCCGAGTCCTCATGACGCGCCGGTCACGAGCTCTTGCGGGCCGCGACCTTCTCGGTCAGAGCGGGCACGACCTGGTGCAGGTCACCCACCACGCCGAAGTCGACCAGCTCGAAGATCGGCGCCTCGGGGTCCTTGTTGATCGCCACGATGGTCTTTGACGTCTGCATGCCGGCCCGGTGCTGGATCGCACCCGAGATCCCGGCCGCGATGTAGAGCTGCGGCGACACGGTCTTGCCGGTCTGGCCGACCTGGTGCTGGTGCGGGTACCAGCCCGCGTCGGTGACCGCTCGGGACGCGCCGACCGCGGCACCGAGCGCGTCGGCGAGTCCTTCGATCACCGAGAAGTTCTCGCCGGAGCCCACGCCGCGCCCGCCGGACACGACGATGGCGGCCTCGGCGAGGTCGGGCCGCTCGCCCTTCTCCTCGACGACGCGGTCGGTGATCCGCGACTTGGTCGCCGCGTCGCTGAGCTGGACCGACACGTCGACGCGCTCGGCGGCGGCCGGTGCCGACTCGGGTGTGACGGAGTTCGGCCGCACGGTGATGATCGGCGTACCGGTCGTGACCTTGGACCGGACGACAGTCGCGCCGCCGAAGACTGGCTGCTCGGCGGTCGGTCCCGCTGCCACGTCGGTGGCGTCGGTGAGGACACCCGAGCCGGTCCTGACGGCGAGCCGTCCGGCGATCTCCTTGCCCTCGGCCGACGACGTGAGCAGCACCGCGGCAGGCGACGCCTGCTCGACGACGCTCGCGAGCACCTCTGCCGACGGTGCCACGAGGTGCTCCGTGAGCGCCGCGTCCTGCGCGACGTAGACCTTCGCAGCGCCGTGCTCGGCGAGCGCGGGCTGTGCCCGGTCGAACCCGCTGCCGACGAGGACCGCTGACGGCTCGCCCAGTCGCGCGGCGAGGGTCAGCAGCTCGAGCGTGACCTTCTTGACCTCACCGTCGGTGTGATCGACGAGAACGAGAACCTCTGCCATGGGAGTGTGTCCGACCTTCCGGATCGTGGGACCGTGCCGTCGCTTCGTGCTCGCTCAGACGAACTTCTTCGAGGCGAGGAACTCGAGCAGGGCTTCGGCCCCGTCGCCGTCGTCCTTGACGATCGTCCCTGCCTGCCGTGGTGGAGCCGTCTCGAACGACTCGACGGCGCTCCAGGCTCCGGCCGTGCCGACCTGCGCGGGGTCGACGCCGAGGTCGGCGAGACCGAGCGTCTCGACCGGCTTCTTCTTGGCCGCCATGATCCCCTTGAA
>JAVEDG010000120.1 GCA_030841245.1 Actinomycetota bacterium | reverse complement strand
TCGTCGTGCGCGAACGCCGGACGCCGTACCCGATGCTGGACGTGTCCCTGTTCCGCGACCGGCGCTTCAGCGCCGCGAGCGGCGCGGTCACCGTCACCTTCTTCGCGCTGTTCGGCTTCATCTTCCTGATCACGCAGTACTTCCAGTTCATCCGCGGCTACGGCACCCTCTCGACCGGTGTGCGGATCCTGCCGGTCGCGGTGAGCATCGCGGTGGGATCGGTGGTCGGTGCCGCTCTCGCGTCGCGGATCGGCACGCGGGTGATCGTGGTGACCGGGCTGGCGCTGTTCGGCTCGGCGTTCGCCTGGATCGCGTCTTCGCCGACCTTCGTCGCCTACCACGTGGTCGTCGGGCAGATGGTCGTGATGGGCCTGGGACTCGGGCTGACCACAGCGCCGGCCACCGAGTCGATCCTGTCGGTCCTGCCTCCTGCCAAGGCCGGCGTCGGGTCGGCGGTCAACGACGCGACCCGCGAGGCAGGCGGGACTCTCGGCGTCGCGGTGATCGGCAGCGTCTTCAGCTCGCTCTACACCTCGCGGCTGGACGGTACGTCGTTCGCCGCCCTTCCCCGCGACGTCTCCGCTTCAGCCCGCGACTCGGTCGCAGCCGCGGTCACGACCGCGGCGCACGCGTCGCCGGCGCTGCAGGCGAGGCTGGTGGCTGACCTCAACGCCTCGTTCATGAGCGGCCTGCACGTCGCCTGCCTGGTCGCCGCGGGAGTCTGCTGGCTGGGAGCCCTCGGGGCGCTCGCGCTTCCGGGGCGCCGCGTTGCGACCGGTTCAGGCAGGGACGAGACCGGCGAGAGCGCGCAGCGCGACCACGAAGACGGGGCGGCCGGCGCCGTCCCGGCGTACCTCGAGCACGTAGGACGGGAGGCCGCTCGGCTTCGGCTCGCCCGCCGCGATCGGGGTCAGGTCGTCGGGTCCGATCACCGCGAGCACGCGGTCGACCGCGAGCCCGAGGAACCCGTCGGAGTCTGACAGGACGAGTACGTCGCCCTGGTCGGTGGGGTCGGAACCGCTGCGGAGGTCTACCACCGGCAGCGGCATGCCGCGCAAGGTCAGCAGCCCCGTGACGGGAGCACGTGCTCCGGCGAGCGGCTCGATGCCGGTCGCCCGGACGACCTCGCGGACCTCGCCGAGCCGACCGGCCAGCTCGCGGCCTTCCATCACGAAGGTGACGTAACCGATCACCGTCCGCTCCTCCCGGTTGCCATCGTGGCTCCGTCCGACGCGGAGCCCACCCCTGCTATGTCGGCAAGTCGGCGGCACAGGTCAACCAGCTCGCTCAGGTCGCGTCCGTCGAGGATCGCGTCCAGCCGAGCAGGTGCGGCGGTGCCGAGGGCCGCAGCGGCCGCGCGGTAGGAGACACCGGCGGCACCGTCCTGGCCCAGCCGGGCCAGCGAGCCGGCGAGCAGGAAGTGGGCGTCGCCGCCGGCCGGGTCGAGGTAGAGCGACTTGCGCAGGGGACCGAGCGCATCGCCGTCCCGGCCCAGGTTGGCCATCGCGTGGCCCAGCACGACATACGCCTCGCTGCTCAGCGGGTCGTCGGCCACCGCCCGCTCGGCCAGGGCCGCGGCCTGCCGGTAGTCGCCACCGGCCAGCGCCGCCCTCGCACCGGCGAGCGCGTCGCCGGCTCCATCGCGGGGCGCAGCGGGAGACGGGGCAGCGGCCTTGACGCCCGGACGAACGGACCGGCGCTCCCGCACCCGCCTGCGCGGCTCCGGTACTCCGGCGGGCGTCACGGGCGAGCCGGACGTGCGCGCGGCGGCGGCGGACGCACCGGCGGGAACGCCGCCCGGTGGCCGCATCGCCCGGCCCGCCGAATGGGTGCGCCGGTAGACGAAGGCATCGCCGACGGGCAGCAGCGAGAACGCGTCGCTGACCTGCCACAAGGTCTCCGAGTGGCCGAGCATCAGATAGCCGCCCTCGGCCAGCACGTCGTGGAAGCTGCCGATCAGCGCGCGGGTGGTGTCTCGGGCGAAGTAGATGGTGACGTTGCGGCACACGACCAGGTCGACCTCGCCCGGGCCGAAGGGCGGTCGGTCGGTGACCAGGTTGTGCAGCACGAGCTCGACCGGCCGGCGCACCTCCTCGTCCACCGTCAACGCGCCTCCCGGGCCGGTCGCGAACCAGCGCTCCCGCACCTGCTTCGGCGCGCCGTCGAGCGTGCGACCGGAGTAGACGCCCAGCCTCGCCGCTCGAAGGGCCGCCTCGGAGACGTCGGTGGCCACGATGCGCACCGCGGGGCGGTGGCCGATGGCGGGTGCCAGGTCGAGCAGCAGCATCGACAGGGTGTAGGCCTCCTCGCCGGTGGAGCACCCCGCGCTCCAGATGGTGAGGGGGCGACTCCGGCCGACGGCGCGGCGCATCAGCTCCGGGAGCACCCTGCGGCGCAACGCGTCCATCTGCGGCGGGTTCCGGAAGAACTGCGTCTCCTGCACCGTCACCGCGTCGAGCAGCCGTGCCCGGTCGACCGTGCCCTCCGGGCGGTCGAGGTGAGCCAGGTAGTCGCGCACATCACGTGCACCGACGCCATGGACCAGCTCGACCAGCACAGCGGTCAGGCCGGCCCGTCGGCTCTGGTCGAACACCAGGCCCGCCGTCGCGCTCAGGTAGTCCTGGACGGCACGGAAGTCGTCGTCGGAGAGCGTCACCGCGACACCCCCGGCCCGGCCTGGCCACGCACAGCAGCGACGATGGCCGCCGCGATCTCGGGCAGCGGAAGCTCGGACTCCACGGCACCCAGCGCTTGTGCAGCGGCCGGCATCCCCCAGACGACGCTCGTCGGCTCGTCCTGGCCGATGGTCCGCCCGCCCTTGTCGCGCAGCTTGCGCAGCCCGGCCGCGCCATCGCGGCCCATCCCGGTGAGCAGCACGCCGAGAACCCGCTCGCCCAGCGCAGTCGCCGCGCTGGCGAACGCCGCGTCGACACCGGGCACGTGGAACTGGCCCGGTGGCGGGGTGCGCAGCTCGACCCGGACCCCCGCCCGGACCAACGTGTTGGTCCCGGCCGGGGCGACGTAGACGGTCCCCGGTTCCATCCGGCGTCCCGGCGTCGCCATGACCACCGGCAGGTGACACAGCCCGTCGAGCCAGCTGGCCAGACTCTCGACGAAGCCGTCCGCCATGTGCTGGACGACGAGGACGGGCACCGGCAGGTCGCCCGGAAGGTCCGCCAGGATCGTCGCGAGGGCAGGGGGACCGCCGGTCGAGGCACCGATCACCACGATGTCGACAGCGGTGGCCGGGCGGACGACCGCCGTCGCCGCCCGGCCCGTCGTGCCGGCGGAGC
>JAVEDG010000026.1 GCA_030841245.1 Actinomycetota bacterium | reverse complement strand
CGCCGCGACCGTTCCCTGGGGCTACCTGGTGACGCTGCTCGCCCTGGTGAGCGGCGTCACGGTGGTCGTCGTGGCCGGGGTCGGGCGACTGGTCGCGCGGGCCGGTCCCAGCGCGCTGCGTGATCTCTGACCGAGAGTGATCAGTCCGGATACCGTCGAGGCGGAGGTCGGAGAGTGAAGCTGCTCGTCATCGAGGACGACGTGCGGATGGCTGGTCTGCTTCGCCGTGGCCTCGAGCAGGAAGGCTGGGCGGTGGACGTGGCAGGCGACGCCGTCGACGCGCGGCACGCGGTGGGCATCACGCCGTACGACGCCGTGGTCTGCGACGTCGGGCTACCGGGAGAGGAGTCCGGGCTCGACTGGTGCCGCTGGCTGCGCCAGGAAGGGATCTGGACCCCCGTGCTGATGCTGACTGCTCGTGCCGGGGTCGGAGACCGGATCGCCGGGCTGGACGTCGGCGCTGACGACTACCTGGGCAAGCCGTTCGCGTTCGGCGAGCTGGCGGCAAGGCTGCGGGCGCTGCTCCGTCGCGGCGATACCGCCCGCCCGCCAGTGCTGACGCACGGGCAGCTGGTGCTCGACCCGGCCAGACATGTCGTGCACTGGGAGGGTCGGCTCGTCGAGCTGACACCGCGGGAGTTCGCGCTGCTGGACTACTTCATGCGCCGGCCCGGCGACGTGCTCCGGCGGACCGAGATCCTCGACCATGTCTGGGACTACGGCTACGACGGCACGTCGAACGTGGTCGACGTGTACGTCGCGTACCTGCGCAGCCGCCTGAGCGCCGTCGGCGCACCGGACCTGATCAAGACCGTGCGCGGTGTCGGCTATCAGCTCATGTCGCGGACGTGAGGCGGTTGCCGGGGTCCCTCCGGGGCCGGCTGGTCATCGGCGCCGTCGCGGTCGGGCTGGTCTTCGCCGCCGTGTTCGGTGTGGTCGCGACCGCGCGACTCCACCAGGTCGAGGACCGAGCGGTGCGCACGGCGCTGCAGACCAGACTCGACCTGGCGCGGGACGAGGTGCGACAGGACGGAACGCTGCGGCCCGACCGCGGCCGCCCGCAGGCCGACCTCGTGCAGGTCATCGGCCCGGACGGGCGGGTCCTGTGGAGCAGCCCCGGGCTGGCCGGGATCGCCCCACTCGTGACGCTCGACGCAGTGCAGAGCCGGGGCGGTGCCGGAGCAACGAGCAGCCTGGCGCTGCAGCACCCGGACATCGACCTCGCGGCCCTCGGTGTGCCGCTCGACATCCGTCCGACGAGCACGTCGGCCGGCGGTCGAGGGGCGCTGGTCGTGGCGGTCGACGCCGAGGGGTTCACCGCCGCGCGCTCCGACCTGCTCAGCCTCCTGCTGGTGGGCCTCGGCTCGGTGGTGCTTGCCATCGCGGCGCTCGCCTGGGTGCTGGCCGGCCGAGCGCTGCGCAGCGTCACCAGGTTGACCGAGGAGGCCGAAGCCATCGGCCCCCGCGAGCTCGAGGACGGCTTGCCAGTCCCCGCTCGCGACACCGAGCTGGCCCGTCTCGTCGCGGCGCTGAACCGGATGCTCGCCCGGTTGCACGACGGTCACACGCGTGAGCTGGCCTTTGCGGCCGACGCGGGCCATCGGCTGCGCACTCCTGTCGCCGCGCTGCGGGCCGAGGCCGAGCTGGCCCTGCGCGAGGTCGACCCCTCGGAGCAGCGCGAGGCCATGCGTCGGATCCTGCAGGACGCCGACCAGCTGACGACGACGGTCGAGAGCATGCTCGCCCGTCATCGTCCTCGTCGGCGCCGACCGGCCGGGTCGATCGCAGTCGTGCTGAGGTCGGCAGGCGACCGCTGGGCTCGTCAGGCGGACCTAGGCGGCGTCCTGCTCACGACGCACGTGCCCCCGGACCTGGCAGCCGACCGGGCCTCGCTGGAGCTCGGCGACGTGCTGGAACCGATCGTCGACAACGCCATCCGGCACACGCCGCCCGGCGGCCAGGTCGTCATCGAGGTGCGACTCGATCCCGGCACGTCGCGCGTCGAGGTCGACGTGACGAACACCGGGCCCGGTGTGCCCGACGAGATGGTCCCCCAGGTGTTCGACGCCTGGGTCAGTGGGCGCGATGCGAGCGTCGCCGGCGGACTCGGCTTGTGGCTCGCTCGGGAGACGGCGCTCGACGCCGGCGGCGACGTCGTGCTGGTCGATCCGGCACCGGGTCGTACTCGCTTCCGCGTCGACCTGCCCGTCGACCCGCTCGGGGACCCGGCTTAGGGCACGCCCGGTGAACGCTCCGGCCACGGCGCCGAGGCGTCCCGCAGCGTCGACCACCCGTGCTCCCGCGCCGACCTCGCGGCCAGCAGCCCGATGACGGTGAAGGGGTTGTGCAGGGCGCCGGCGAGCACCCTGTCGCAGGCTTCGTCGAGGTCGACCCAGGCGCGGGCCATGTCCCGCTCCTCGTGCCTGCGCTGGTGGCGATCGGCCTCCGGCACCTCGTGCAGCGACCGGGCGACGTAGGCCCGGAACGCCTCGGTGCTGCCGCCCGGGCTGTTGTAGAAGTCGAGCAGCACGTGCCACGAGTCGGCGGTCAGGTCGGCCTCCTCGGCGAGCTCGCGCCGGGCCGCGCCCAGCGGGTCCTCTCCCGAGACGTCGAGCAGCCCGGCCGGAGGCTCCCAGAGGTATGAGCGGACCGGGTGACGGTACTGCCGCAGCAGCAGCACCCGGTCGTGCTCGTCCAGCGCGATCACGCCGACCGCACCCGGGTGCACCACGACCTCGCGGGTGACCAGCTGGCCGTCGGCCAGCTCGACCTCGTCGCTGCGCACGTCCCAGACCAGTCCGCGGAACAGCGTGCGCGACCCACGGAGCAAAAGGTCGGCCCGTTCATCGATGAGCGGGTTCACGCCGACGTGGCTGGCACCACGGTCAGGTCCACCGACCCCCGCTCGGAGCTGGTCGCGATCGCGGAGGCGACCAGCCCCGCGAAGAGCGGGTGAGCCCGGGCCGGTCGGGACCGGAACTCGGGGTGCGCCTGGGTGGCGACGAAGTAGGGGTGCACGTCGCGCGGCAGCTCGATGTACTCCACGAGGTGCCCGTCCGGCGAGGTGCCCGAGAACACCAGCCCGGCCGACTCGAGCTTGTCGCGGTAGGCGTTGTTGACCTCGTAGCGGTGCCGGTGGCGTTCCTCGACGTACGCCGCGCCGTAGACCTCACGGACCAGGGACCCCTCGGCCAGGTCGGCCGGGTAGAGCCCGAGCCGCATGGTGCCGCCCATGTCGCGCTCGCCGGCCACGACGTCGCGCTGGTCGGCCATCGTCGAGATCACCGGGTGCGGGGAGTCCGCGTCGAACTCGAGAGAACCGGCGCCCTCCAGGCCCGCGACGTCGCGGGCGTACTCGATGACCATGCACTGCAGGCCGAGGCACAGTCCCAGCGTCGGGATGCCGTGCTCGCGGGCGTGGCGGACCGCACCGAGCTTGCCCTCGATGCCGCGGACCCCGAAACCACCCGGGATGCAGACCGCGTCGACGCCGTCGAGCTCACGGGCCGCGCCCTCGGGCTGCTGGCAGTCATCGGAGGTGACCCACCGGATGAGCACCTTGCAGTCATTGGCGAACCCGCCGGCACGCAGCGCCTCGGTCACCGACAAGTAGGCGTCCGGCAGATCGACGTACTTGCCGACGAGCGCGACCGTGACCTGGTGGGCCGGGCGGTGGACCCGCCGCAGCAGGTCGTCCCACTCGGTCCAGTCCACGTCGCGGAAGGGCAGGTCGAGCCGCCGCACGACGTACGCGTCGAGGCCCTCGCCGTGCAGCACCTTGGGGATGTCGTAGATGGACGGTGCGTCCTTGGCCGCGACCACTGCCTGCTCGTCGACGTCGCACATCAGCGAGATCTTGCGCTTGAGGTTAGGCGGGATGTCGCGGTCGGACCGGCACACGATGGCGTCGGGCTGGATGCCGATCGAGCGCAGAGCCGCGACCGAGTGCTGCGTCGGCTTGGTCTTGAGCTCTCCGGACGGGCCGATGTAGGGCACCAGGGAGATGTGCAGGAAGAAGACGTTGTCCCGGCCGACGTCGTGCCGCACCTGACGCACGGCCTCGAGGAACGGGAGCGACTCGATGTCGCCGACGGTGCCGCCGATCTCGGTGATCACGACGTCGACGTCGTCGCCGGCCATGGCCCGGATCCGGGACTTGATCTCGTTGGTGATGTGCGGGATCACCTGGACCGTGTCACCGAGGTACTCGCCGCGGCGCTCCTTGGCGATCACCTCGGAGTAGACCTGGCCGGTGGTGACGTTGGCCGACTGGTTGAGGTCGCGGTCGAGGAAGCGCTCGTAGTGGCCGACGTCGAGGTCGGTCTCGGCACCGTCGTTGGTCACGAAGACCTCACCGTGCTGGAACGGGTTCATCGTGCCGGGATCGACGTTCAGATAGGGGTCGAGCTTCTGCATCGGGACGCGCAGCCCGCGGGAGCGGAGCAGGTGGCCGAGGCCCGAAGCGGTGAGTCCCTTGCCGATCGACGAGGCGACGCCGCCCGTCACGAAAATGTGCTTGGTCGTCTGCGAGGCGGCCAACGAGTCTCCCGTGGTCGGATGTGCGGCTGGAGAACCAACCTGTCCACGGGCTTGTAGTTTATCAGCCGCCGGTGAGGCCCTGTGGCAGGACGCGCTCCGCGCCCGGTCCGACGCCGTAGTCGCCCGCGCCACCGGCGCTCTGCTCGACCAGACCGAGGACGACCGCGATCGTGCCGGCAGGAGTGCCGGCGCCGTCCACGGTCGACACCCCGGCGAGCCGGGTCGTGCGCAGGATATCGAGGAAGCCGCCCGGCTCGGTGGCTGTGGTCGGGCCGCTGACCACCACGCCGGCAGCGGCCGCGTCGAGCGACCGAACGAGCCCGACCAGGGCGTCGTCGGCCCCGCGACGACGGTCGACGGA
>JAVEDG010000463.1 GCA_030841245.1 Actinomycetota bacterium | reverse complement strand
TTCGCGCATTCTTGCCGGCGTCGCCTTTTGTCTGGGCGGCATCGGCTTGGCGTTCTTCAGTTTTGCGTCGACTCCATCGGCAAGCGAAACCACCCGGACCGCAGTTTACGTTTCGGGGAATTCCGCGGCACCCGCCGCGCCGGCGGACTTTGCCTTCTCGACGGCCAAGGAGTTGGTGCGGCCGCCTGTCGTTCCGATCCCGGGAGGTATCGTGTCTCTCAAGGACCAGGATCTCGAACCGGAAATTAAAGTCGACCTCTTCGGTAACATTTATATAACCGCGATCCACGGAGTGCCCGGAGGCGTCGATTTGTGGAAGTCGACCGATAAAGGCACGACTTTTGTGTATCTGGGCGAGCCCGACGGCGCGGAGGATAAATGTAATGTGGAGGGGACGCCGATATGCACCGCCGGGGCGGGCGGCGGCGATGATTCGATCGATGTCTCGAGCGGCGGATATCTCTATGTTTCGAGCCTCTACCTTGGTGGCGTGACGATGTCGACGTCGATGGACGGCGGCACAGGAGGAGTTGAGCCGGGACAAGCGTGGACAGTGAATCCAGCCTCGGGCGGTATCCCGGTTAACGACCGACAATGGGTCGCCGCCTACGGCCCGCAGACCCTTTACATGACCTTCGATCAGGCGCCCGCGCCCGGTCCGCTCTGGTTCGTCAAATCAACCGACGCCGGTAAAACCTTTAGTGCCCCGCAGATGCTGACGGGCGTTGGCGCCCTTTCGCGTGAGAACAACCTCGCCGTCGACCAATACAACGGCAACATCTATACGACGTACACCCCGAGCGGGAGTCCGAATGTGCTCAGACTTTTGAAGTCAGTCGACGGCGGCACGACCTGGACTGATACGGTGATTTACAACGGGCCGGCCGGCACGTCCGTTGAGAATTCATTCCCGATCATAGCGGTCGACAAGGGTGGAAATCTCCACCTCGTCTTCGCTCAATCGACGGGAACGACCAACCGAACCAATACACACGTTTTCCTGATGAGCTCGTCCGATCACGGCGCGACATGGCTTCCGCCGGTTCGGGTCGACAGCGGCGCCAATACGCAGTCCGCGGTTATGCCATGGGTCGTGGCCGGCAGCCCGGGCATTGTCGATATCACCTGGTACGGCTCGAGTTCGACGTCACCGGACACGGCGCCGTTCGACTGGCATGTTTTCTTTGCCCAGACGACGAACGCGTTGGCGGCAAATCCGACCTTCGCTCAGGTGTTGGCGGTCCCTTATCAAGTTCATAACGACGCGATCTGTTCTCGAGGCTCGGGCTGCACTGGCTCAACTCGAGACCTGGCCGAGTACTACACCATGACGATCGATTCTGAAGGGAACGCGAACATAGCGTTCGTTGACGGCACCAACGACTGCATTGGCCCTCCGGCCTCGAATTGCTACGCCAAAACCTGGTTCACAAAGCAGACCGGCGGGCAAAGCGCGTATATTCCACCGACGGCTCCCGCCCCAGCCACCTTCTCGAACCTCACCCTGCCCGGATCGAATGACGCGGCGGAGCCGAGCATCGCGGTCGATTCACACAATTGTATCTACGGCGCCTCGAACGGCGCCCCGTACTTCTGGGCGTCTGAGAACAACGGATTGACCTTCAGGAACACCACCGTGCCTCCAGCCTTAGGCGGAGGCGACTCGGAGCTCGCCACGATCCCGAAGGCGGACGGATCGAGAAACGATTCGCTCTACTACACCGATCTCCTGCTCGCGGACGTGGACATCTTCAAGTCGACTGATCGCGGTGTAACATGGGCCGGGACGACGGAAGCGTATGGTCATCTCAATGCCTCGTCCGACCGCCAATGGATCAAAGGCGAGCGAATCGGTACCGGTGCCGTGGACCAGGTCCTCTACGAGATGGACCATGAGCTGGCGAGCGAGGAGATTCGCTTCGCAGCCTCTGTAAACGATTCGGCGTGGTCTCCACCGGCCAGCGGAATAACCGAACCGGAAATGGTCCTGCCTCCTAACTCCACTTTTCCGAACACAAACCCCGGCCCCGTCTTCATCGATAAGACCAGCCACATGGTTTACGGCGTCTTCACTGCTTCCACCATCAAGACGAATCGCGACCGGCCGCCCTTTGGCAAGCTGCCGAATGTGTGGGCCGCATTTGGACCGGGAACTACCACGGCCGGAGTGCCCCCTGGTCCGTTCGTCAACCGCGCCGTATTCAGGGGCCTCTTCGATTCGCCGACGACTCCGGCGCCGCCCGCGGGAAGCCAGACCTTTGGTTCGAACGCGGCGAACGACTTTCCCTCTGCGACCATCGATAACGCGGGAAATATCTACGTCGTCTGGGCCACGCAAAATGGACGGACGAACCAAATGTCGGTCTGGTTCGCCTCCTCGCACGATCATGGGCAGAATTTCTACGGCCCCTTCGAAGTCGCCAGGTTTCCGGCGCCCGCAGTCGGGTCGGCTGAGATGCCGTGGATCGCCGCCGGCGATAACGGCCGCGTCGCCATCGTCTACTATCAGACCAACGAGGCCGGCGATCCGAACAGCACGAACCTGCATTGGAACACGATGTTTGCCCAGTCGCTGAATGCCGGCTCGCGTGAGCCCGTCTTTACCATCTCGCAGGTGAGCGACCACGTGATGCACTTCGGCCCAATCTGTAACCTCGGGCTCCTTTGCGCCAGCGGGACGCGCGAGCTCCTCGACTTCTTTTCGGTGGCCATCGGCCCTGACGGGTTGGCGAACATTAACTTCGCCGATACTGGCAACGCCAACACTCCGTCGCACGTGACCTATGCCAGGCAGCTAAGCGGTCCGCTTTCCCTGACTAACCCGACGTTTCCTACCTGCACGGGAGCAGCGAATACCTCTCCCGTAGCTGTCCTGACGGCAAACCCCACCTCAGGGCCTCCGCCATTAACGGTGACATTCGATGGCAGCGGCTCGTTCGATCCTGATTTTAGCGACACGATCGTAAGGTATACCTTCGACTTTGGCGATGGCACTCCAGTCGTTAGTGGAGGAGCACCCATCGTCCAACATACCTATGCCAACGCCGGGACGTTTACAGCGTCTCTCGTGGTGACCGATTCACGGGGAGTCATGAGCCAAAACACGGCCCAGCAAGTCATCACGGTGGGGCAAGGGAGCCCGTCACCAACACCCACGGCAACAGCTACTGCCACCCCTGCGGCTACGGCTACGGCAACTGCGACTGCGACTTCCACCCCTACCGCCACAGCGACATCCACACCTGCGGCGACAGCTACTGCCACCGCGACCGCCAGCCCGACGGCAACCGCTACCGCAACCGCCAGTCCGATAGCGACAGCCACCGCGACCGCAACTCCAACAGCTACCGCCACTGCCACACCGGCAGCTACGGCGACAGCGACTCCAACGGCCACTGCAACCGCGACGGCCACAGCCACGGCGACCCCAACCTCAACCCCGACAGCCACACCAACAGCGACACCAACCGGTACGCCGGCCAACGTTCAGTTAGTGAACATTGCCGGCCGCGTCTTCGCCCAGACTGGAGACAAAGTCGGAATTGCCGGTTTCATCATTTCCGGTTCGGGGACCAAAAGAATCATGGCACGTGCCATAGGGCCCTCGTTGAGTGTCAATGGCAAGTTGCAGGATCCTTACCTCGAGATCCATGACAGTAGCGGAAGCGCGCCCATTACGAACGACAACTGGCGCAGTACCCAGGAGGCGGAAATCCAGCAGACCGGATTGGCGCCGACTGACGATCGCGAATCGGCGATTGTGAAAAGACTGCCGGCCGGCAGTTACACCGCGATCATCCGCGGGGCGGATAACAGCCCCGGGATAGGAGTCGTCCAGCTCTACGACCTGAGCACGAACGATCC
>JAVEDG010000387.1 GCA_030841245.1 Actinomycetota bacterium | reverse complement strand
GGGTCGATGACCAGCCACGGCTCCCGCTCGGCCGACAGGATGTTGGCCGCGTGCAGGTCGGTGAGCAGCAGGGCGTCCTGACCGGCCTCGCGAGGCAGGGACCGGAACAGCGCCACCCCGTCGGCGGCCAGGCCGGGATCGAGCTCGGTCCTCGGCTCCTCCTCGTACTCCGCGGCCCACTGGTCGCACATCTCGGTCAGGGTCTGGAACGGATGACCGGCGGGCGGGGGCACCCAGAACCTCGTCAGCAGCCCGGAGACGATCTCGTCCTGACGCGGCTCCGGCTCCGATCGGCCGAGCTCGCGGCCAGGACGGGCCCGCTCGATGAGCAGGACCGACGTGTCCTCGAACGTCTCCGCCGCGTGCAGCAGGACGCTGCCGCGACCCTTGTTGATCCGCAGCCAGTCGGCCTCGTGCTCGCCCTCGGGGTGGCGCCAGCCCACCTTGAGCACCAGGTCCTCGTCCGCCGGGCCGAGGGCGGGCGCCACCCAGCCACCGACCCCGCCGGGCTCGAACGGCTCGCTCAGCCGCAGCGACCACCGCTCCGCCAGATCCGCCACCATCTCCGGCAGCCGGTCCAGCCAGGCCCGGCGCTTCCCGCCCTGACGCTCGACCGCCTCGGCCAGCAGCGGTGGGATCCGCAGCTCGCTCACCCGGTCGATCCTGCCGCACCCGGCTCGACTGTTCGTCACGGTTTCTGCGCAGCTGCGAGCGGGCATCCCACAGGGCAGCCAAGCCGGGCCGGCGAGCGGCCGGGCACGAGGAGAACGGGGACGTCATGTCCACCCCGAACCAGCCAGGCACGCACCACGAGACCGCGCCGCAGCAGACCGGTTACGAGACCACGCCGCAGCAGGCCGGTTACGGAGCGCCGCAGCCGAACGGCTACGGAGCGCCGCCCGCCACCACCGCCCGGCGCGGCCGCGGGTTCACCATTGCCGGCATCGTGTGCGGCGCCTTGGCCCTCATCTTCGTCCCGATCGTCCTCGGGCCGCTCGGGATCATCTTCGGTTTCGTCGGCAACAGCCAGGGCGACCGCCCGCTCGGCAAGTACGTCGGGATCGGCTCGGTCGTCACGATGGTGCTCGGCTTCGTCATCGGCGCCCTGGTGTTGAACAGCATGAAGGGCTGACCGCGCCGTCACGATCGCGCGACGTCGTACCCGAGACGGACCACGAGCCCGCCCACGACGACCAGGAAGACCAGCCGGACGAACCGGTTGCCGCGCCGGATGGCGGTGTGCGCACCCAGCCAGCCGCCGGTCAGGTTACAGGCGGCCATGGCCAGACCGGTCCGCCACATCGGGGCGCCCTGCGGCACGAAGACGAGCAGGGCGCCCAGGTTCGTCGCGACGTTGACGATGCGTGCCTTCGCCGACGCCTGAAGGAACGAGTAGCCGAGCAGCCCCACCAGCAGGATCACCAGGAAGCTGCCGGTGCCCGGGCCGAGGATGCCGTCGTAGAAGCCGATCGCGAGAGCCCCGCCCGTGGCCGCGCCGACGTGCCGGCCACCCGTCCACCGCAGGGCCTCTTCCTCCCCCATCGTTGGACGCAGCAGCACGTAACCGCCGACCAGGACGAGTACCACGAGCACCACTGGCCGGAAGACATCGGCCGACAGCACGGATGCACTCAGCGCGCCCGCCGCGGCACCGGCCAGAGCGACCGCCGCCATGGGCAGGGCGGTGAGCAGGTCCGGCCGGACCCGGTGGTGGTAGGTCAGGGCAGCAGCGGACGTGCCGAAGATGCTGGACAGCTTGTTGGTCGCGAGGACCGCCGCCGGTGCGGCTCCCGGCACGAGGATGAGCAGCGCGGGCAGCTGCACAAGGCCGCCGCCACCGGACACCGCGTCGATCCAGCCGGCGAACCCCGCGGCAAGACAGAGCAGCAGGACGTCGCCGAGGCCCGGCACCGGGTCAGCCGACCCCAGCCACGGACCACTGGTCGACGACCTCGAGCAGATCGCCCAACCGCTGCACCACAGCGTCCGGGTCGCCCTCGACATGGCCGCGCTGCGACTTGGGGATCTCGCTGTGCGGCACCAGGACCGCCCGCATCCCGACCTCCTTGGCGCCATGTATGTCGTCGTAGGGACGGTCCCCGACGAACACCACCCGCTGCGGGTCCGTCACCCCGACCGCGGTCATCGCCGCCCGGAACGCCTCTGGGTGCGGCTTGGTCCACGGGATCTCCGAGGTGTAGACGGCAGCGTCGATGAGCCCGAGGACACCGTCGCGACGGAACACCTCCTCGTGGTAGGCGCGGGTCCAGACCGTGTTGGAGAGCACCCCCACCCGGATGCCCCGCTCGCGCAGACCGTTGAGCAGGGCCGGCACGTCCGGGTCGATCAGCGTGTGCGGCTCCCAGAACCTCTCGTACGCCGCCATCGCCCGGTCGTGGCGGTCACCGCTGGGCTCGATCCCGACCGAGCGCAGCAGCTCGGCGAGCGTCCCGGACCGCTGGTGGTCACGCGCGGCCCGCCACGCCGCAGCCTCGGCCGCGCGCAGCAGCTCGGCCAGCTCGTCGGCGTGCTGGGAGTCGTAGACCCGGGTGTAGGCCGACCACTGCTCGGTCAGGTCGATCGCGTGCCACGGGGTGAGAGTGCCGCCCCAGTCGAAGATGACCGCCTCGACGCTCACCCGCGCACCGCGGCGCCGATCCGCGCGGCCGCCTCCGCGACGGGTACGTCGTCGCGCTCGCCCGTACGCCGTTCGCGGACCTCGATGGTGCCGCCGGCCAGTCCCTTGCCCACCACCACGATCGTCGGTACGCCGATCAGCTGGGCGTCCTTGAACTTCACGCCGGGCGAGACCCCGCGGCGGTCGTCGTAGAGGACCTCGAGCCCGCCGGCGACCAGGTCGGCGGCCAGCGCCTCGGCCGCCTCGAACACGGCGTCGTCCTTGCCGGTCGCGACGACATGGACGTCGGCCGGTGCGACCTCGCGGGGCCAGCACAGGCCGAGCTCGTCGAGGGTGCCCTCGGCGATCGCCGCGACGGCGCGGGAGACCCCGACGCCGTAGGAGCCCATCGTGACGACGACCTGCTTGCCGTGCTCGTCGAGCACCTTGAGGTCCAGCGCGTCGGCGTACTTGCGCCCCAGCGCGAAGACGTGGCCCATCTCGATGCCGCGCGCCGACTCCAGCGTGCCGTCGCAGTTGGGGCAGGGGTCGCCGTCACGCACTTCCGCGGCCTCGATCGTGCCGTCCGGAGTGAAGTCGCGACCCGCGACGAGGTCGAGAACGTGCGAGCCGGCGACGTCGGCGCCGGTGACCCACCGGGTGCCCTCGACGACTCGCGGGTCGACGAGGTACCGGATGCCCGACGCGTTCTTCTCGCCGAGCACGCCAGGTCCGATGTAGCCCTTCACCAGCTCCGGGTGCGCGGCGAAGTCCGCTTCGTTGAAGACCTCCACCTCGATCGGCTCGAGCTGGCCGCCGAGGCGCTTCTCGTCGACCTCGCGGTTACCGGGCACGCCGATGGCGATCGGCTCGCGGGTGCCTCCAGGGTGCTTGAGCACGACCAGCACGTTCTTCAGGGTGTCCCCGGCGTGCCAGGGCCGGTCGTGGCGGGGGAACTTCGTGTTGAGGTGGTCGACCAGCGTGTCGATCGTCGGCGTGTCCGGGGTCTGCTCGGCGTGCGCGGTCGGCGCGTCGTCGTACGCCACCGGCTGCGGCGGCCGGACCTGCACCGCTTCGACGTTGGCGGCGTAGTCGCAGGAGGTGCAGCGGACGTAGGTGTCCTCACCGTTCTCGGCGCGGGCGAGGAACTCCTCGGACTTGGACCCGCCCATCGCCCCGGACGTGGCCTTGACGATCACGTACTCGAAGCCGAGCCGGTCGAAGATCCGGACGTAGGCCCCCCGGTGCGCCGCGTAGGACGCGTCGAGCCCGGCCTCGTCGACGTCGAAGGAGTAGGAGTCCTTCATCAGGAACTCGCGGCC
>JAVEDG010000382.1 GCA_030841245.1 Actinomycetota bacterium | reverse complement strand
GTCGCGCCCCTGGCCCGCTCCCCCGCGGCCTGCAGGGCCCTGACCTCGGCGTGAGGGCCGCCCGCGCGCTCGTGCCAGCCCTCACCCACCGGGTTGCCGCCCGGGTCCAGGACCACCGCGCCGACCGCCGGGTTGGGCAGCGTGGTGGCCCGGCCACGCTCGGCCAGCGCGACAGCACGACGCATCGCAGCCACGTCGGCGGGACCCGCCACGCCAGTCACCTCCCGGTAGTGGAGACGACCGTACGGCGTGGTGCGCCGGGCCAGCCGGGATCCGACCCCTAGGACAGGGGGAAGTCCACGAGGTCGCGCCCTTGCGGGGTCTCGACCACGACGCGGTGCACGTCGGAGGGAGCCAGCCCGGACCAGCCCTTCACCTCGGCCGTGCCGGCATAGGTCGCTGTCCAGCTGCCGGCCACCTCGCGCTGGCCGTCGGCACCGACGACGACCAGCCGGCAGCGCTGGCCCGAAGGGACGCCGCGCAGCTGGAGAGTGAGCTGGCTGCCCGTGTCCGCCGCCTGGATGGTCACCCTGGCGTGGACCTGGCCGTGGCTGGCAGAGACCGTCGTCGGCGGCTTGGACCCGTCCGGCCACGCGGCCACGGTCAGCCCGGCCAGGAGAACGAGCAGTACCGCGGCAGCCGCGCTCAGGACGCTGCGGTTGCGCCGGAGGCGGCGGGCCCGGTCGGCGGCGGCGCTCAGCCGACGGAAGGCCAGCTCTCCGGGCGGCTCGGTCGCCGTCTCGACCTCCTGGGCGGTGACCCGAGAGAGCAGTCCCGGCAGCGCGGCGAACTCGTCGCGGGCCGACCGGCAGATGGCACAGGTCGCCAAGTGGCGGGCCATCTCCTCGCGCTCGGCCGGCTCCAGGATGCCCAGGATGTAGGCCCCGACCGAGGTCTCCCGGGTGCAGGTCATGACGTCACCCCCCGCTCCTCCAGGGCCACCCGCAGGGAACGCAGTGCGTAGAAGGTCCGGGACTTGACCGTGCCCTCGGGGATGCCGAGAGTCGCCGCTGCCTCGGCCACGGAACGGTCCCGGTAGTAGGTCTCCAGCAGCACCTCTCGGTGCGTCTGGGACAGCGAGCGCAAGGCCTCGAGCACGAGCCAGGACTCCAGCGCCCGGTCGACGTCGTCGTCGACCGCGACACCCGCCAGGGCGGCCTCGCCCACCTCGGTCGGGCGGGCCTGCCGGGCCCGGTGGTGGTCGATCGCGATCCGGTGCGCGACGGTGAGCAGCCAGGGGCGCAGCGACGGGCGCTCCGGGTCCGCCTCCGGTGGGCGACGCCAGGTGCGTAGCAGCGTCTCCTGCACCACGTCCTCCGCCCGTCCTCGGTCACCACCGGTCAGCCTCATGGCGTAGGCGAGCAACGGACCGGCATGTTCGTTCCAGAGCGCACGCAGCGTCTCGTCGTCGGCGGTGGTGCTCCCCACAACCCGGCCTACGGCCCACAGCCCCACGAGGTTCATCCCTAGCACGAAACCGCGTGCCGGTGACCGGCCTGCACCCCGCGTGCGGTCACAATGGTCGGTCGGGTCCGGACAGAACGCCCAGAAGTCCTGACCACATCGAAGGAGGTCGATCGGCTCGTGGTGGTACGCAGGAGGACGAGGCTGGCGGTGGGAGCCGTCTGCGCCGCGGCCCTGGTCCTGTCGGCATGCAGCGGGTCCAAGTCCGACAACGGGAGTCCGACAGCGGCGCCGTCCACGACACCACCGCAGAAGCGCCCGCTGGCCTTCACCGGTGAGCTGTCCGCAGTGGTCCCGACATATGGATCGCTGGTGGTCAAGATGGACAACACCGACTCGGCTCGCCCACAGATCGGGGCCGCCTCCGCCGACCTCGTAGTCGAGGAGCTGGTCGAGGGCGGGCTGACCCGGCTGGCGCTCTTCTTCGACTCCCGGATGCCGAAGAAGGTCGAGCCGGTCCGGTCGTTGCGCAACTCCGACGTCGGCATCGTCTCCCCCACCCACGGCATGCTGGCCGCGAGCGGCGGCGCCCACCGGGCGCTGCGCGCCGTGAGCGCAGCGGGTATCCCCACCGTCCTCGACTCCGGGCCGGCGTTCTCCCGCGACAACGGCCGCCCCGCTCCGTACAACCTCGTCCTGAAGCCCTCGGCGCTGGCCAAGCGGCTCGCGGCGCTGGACCCGCCCCCGGCCTACCTGCAGTGGGCCAAGCCGGCAGCTCCGATCCCGGGCGGAAAGCGGGTGACCCGTGCCCAGATGACCTTCTCCGGAGTCCACACGACGTCGTGGCGGCTCCGCCACGGTCGGTGGCAGCGCAGCGTGGAGTTGGCCGGGCACGGGCAGGCCTTCCGGCCGCAGAACCTGCTCGTGCTGCGGGTCAAGACTATCGACGCGGGCTACCGCGACCCGGCGGGCAACCCGGTGCCGGAGACCGTGACCACCGGGCACGGCAAGATGGTCCTGATCACGTACGGGCGGGCGATCCCGGGGACCTGGTCGAAGGGCGGTCCCAGCACGCACTTCCAGCTGCACCTGCCCGGCGGAAAGGCGCTGCTCGTCCCGCCAGGGAAGACCTGGATCGAGCTGGTACCGGTGCAGGGCAAGGTGGTGCTGCACTGACGTGGTCACGCGCCGGTCGCGGCAGGTCCGACGGCCACCACTCCCGTGCGCCGAGGGTCACCGGCCGCCTCCACAGATCCGTCGGGGTGGCGCAGAGTGGCGGCAACGCCGCCGAAGTACATGGACCTGCTGGGATGTGTGCGCACCGGCAGGTCCAACGGGGGCAGCGGCAGGTCGTCCTCGACCTCGACCCGCACCTCAGGGCCGTCGAGCGAGTCAAGGTGGTGCACGTGCAGCCGGGGGCGGTCGACCGCCGCCTGCAACGACGTGCCCGCGTGCACGAAACCGGCCAGCACCTGCAGCAGCGCCGTGGTGATGCGGTCCGCCCCCGGACTGCCGATGGCCAGCACGGCACCGTCATCGCGTCGGCCGACGCTCGGCGCCATGTTGCTCGCCAGGATCTTCCCGGGGGCGATGGCGGCACGGTTGAGCTCGTGCTCGCCCAGGCAGTTGTTCAGCCACAACCCGGTGCCGGGCACGGTCGCGCCCGACCCGTAGCCGTGTGAGGCCGTCAGTGCACATGCCGTCCCGTCGCTGTCGACCACCGAGACATGTGCCGTGCTCGGCGCGCGTTCGCCCCCGAGGCCGACCCCGGAGAGCATCTGCCGCACCGCGCTGTCGCGGTCGCTCGCGACGTCGATGCGGTCGTGGCGGATGTCGAGGACCGTGCGTTGGGCGCCGACGAGTGCCTCGACGTCCGCCCTCGTCCAGGGACCGGTCGGCCGGTCCCCGAGGATGGTCATCATCGCGGCCAGCGTCGCACCGCCGATGGCGGGCGGCGGGTTTGTCCGCAGCTGCCATCGACCGGCCCTCCACGCGAGCGAGGGTCGTACGACGGGGCTGTACGCCGAGAGGTCCGCGGCCGTGACCAGACCACCCCGCTCGGCCATGTCCGCGACGATCGCCCGGCCGAGGTCGCCGCGGTAGATCGTCGCCGCACCCTCGCGGGCCAGCAGGCCCAGCGTGTCGGCGAGGTCGGGCGAGACCATGAGGCCGCCCGTCTCGACCCAGCCGCCGTCGGACCCACGCAGCCCGGCCACGGTCTCCGGGTCCCAGCCGAACACGCTCTCGCGGACGAACGGCAGGTAGTGGCCGGACGCCTGGCCCAGCTCGAAGCCGCTGCGGGCGACCTCCTCGGCCGGTGCGACCACCTCGCGCCACGGCAGCCGCCCGTACCGCTCCTGCAGCAGCCCGAGGGCCGCGGGGGCGCCGGGAGTCGCCACGGACCCGTGCCCGACGGTCATGGTGAGCCCGCCGCCGTAGCCGGTGTCCACCTCCCAGCGGACCGGGTCGGGCGCTGCGACGGGGTCGATGCCCGGCATCGCGACGCAGCCGTCGATGGTGACCGCCTCGGTCTCGTTCGCGCCCCACACCGTTGCGTAGAGCCCGCCGAGGAGCGACACGATGCCGACCTCGCACACCATCGTGACGAGCATCGCGGCAACGGCGGCGTCGACCGCGCCGCCGCCCTGCTCGACCACACGCAGCGCGGCGTCGACGCTGGGCCGGTCGGGCGCGGCGACCGCGATGCGAGTGCTCACGGCGCACATCCTGCCGGGTGCGGTGGCCCCGGCCACGCGCGAAGGCTACTTGCGGGCCACCCGCAGGATCATCCCGTCGTTGCCCGTGGTGACCACGAGTCCGTCACGGCGCAGCCGGGTGCGGTCGGCCCGGGTCGGGTCGGGCTGCACGTCCTGCGGGTCCTCGAGGACCGACCGGATCTGGTCGTCGCTGATCTTCATGCCGCGGGCAGCGTCGCGTGCTCCCTTGAGCATGCGCAGGCTCGTCTCGCGGCCGGTGTCCGGGCCGCTGCGGCCGACGTTGCGCACTACCGGCTCGATCGGCTCGTCGACGTCGGTGTCGGGGCCCGCAGGAGGCGCCTGGAACAGCAACGTCGTGCTGCTCTGTGCCCCGCTGCGGACGAAGTCGGGCTGGGAGTCAGTCATCGAGTCCCCTTCACTCTTACTTGTGTCGGTAGACCAGCCGGCCACGACTGAGGTCGTAGGGGCTGAGCTCGACGACCACGCGGTCCTCGAGGAGGACGCGGATGTAATGCCGGCGCATCCGGCCGGACAGGTGGGCGAGCACCTTGTGGCCGTTGCTGAGGTCTACTCGGAAGTAGCCGTTGGGCAACGCCTCCGTGACGATGCCCTCGACCTCGATGCCATCGGATTTCGGCATGTATGAACGATGTCCCTTCATCGTGGCCGGACCCGGCGACAAAACCGGATCTCAGGCACACCATGCGACGTTCCCAGGTGCGGGAACGAGGCGTTGACAAGTCGCTGGCTGTTCGACACAGGTCCAGCGGTTCCGGACGGGCCGGCCGCGAGGCCGCTCACCCGTTACCGGGCCAGTGTCCCACACTCGCCCACCAGGGGCGATAGGGACCGTACCCATAGCCCAACCCGGCAACCCGTCGCCGCATTCCCCGCGGGGAGGGACCTCAGTCAGCGGGTCGGTGGGCCAACAAGTCTGCGTAGTCGGGGTGCCGCTGAATCCAGGTCGCCACGAACGGGCACCGCGCGATGACGCGCAGGCCACGCCGGCGTACGTCGTCCAGTGCGGCGCGCGCGAGCTCGCCGCCAACCCCCTCGCCCTCGTGCGCGTCGTCCACCTCGGTGTGCGTGAAGACCACCACGTTGCCGCGACGCTCGTACGCCGAGAAGCCGACCAGGTCCGCGCCGATCCGCGCCTCGAAGCGGCTGTGCTCCGGCACGTCGCTGACCCTGACATCCCCAGTCTCTTCGGCCACGGCGGGCGTCAACGCACTCGGCCCGGGGATGCTTCCGCGGACCACGGACCCAGGCATTGCCAGCTGTTTGACATTGGTTCGCCTGGCCCTCTCCTCATGTCCGCATTTCGGGTCTACTGTCCGCATTGCTACGCCCTCTTTGTGGCGATATCTCTAGTGGCAGGGGAGATTCATGCGCTCACTCGTACGACGGCGGCTGACCCGCACCGGGGTCGCACTCGTCGCGGCGGCCGCGTCCGCCGGCCTGGCGGTGCCCACCGCCCTGACGGCACCGGCTGCGCTGGCTGACGGTCCGTCGGATGCCGGGACGTGTCAGCTCGGCAACGGCCCAGCACTCGGGGAAAGGTGACAGCTTGTGCCAGGCCGAGGCGGGTGTGAAGTTCGGAGCGGTTGAGTCCGAACGGCTTGACCTCGATGAGCACCCATCCGGTCGGTGGGTCGGGCACTGGATGCTCCCGGATGTTCAGGGCGCTGGGCGGGCCGTGGCGGGTCGAGGACGACTGCTCGCATGCACGCGTTCCCTCTCCTTAGCCGAAGGTGCAGTCCACGACGACGTTTCGCAGAGCGGTCTCGAGAACGGCGAGTTCCTGATCGTCGAGGCGCGCGATGAACAGTTGCGACACACCGCGAAGATGGACCGGCAGCGTCTCGGTCACACGTGCGACACCGGCGTCGGTCAGGGCGACAACCACCCCGCGCCCGTCCTCAGCGGCGTTGGCTCGACGTAGGAAACCTTCCTCAACCAACCTCGCGACGCGGCGGGTCAACCCCGAGCGCGAAAGCAGCGTGCGGGCGGCAAGCTCCGTCATCCGTAGCTCGCCGCCGGCCTCGGCCAGCTGAGCCAAGACGTCGAAATCACTGAGGCGGAGGCCGGTGTCCGCCCTGAGATCGGTATCGAGCTGACGCATGAGCGTGGCATGCGCCTGCAGCAGGGCGCGCCACGCCTGCTCTCCGCGCCGACCCGGCAGCGACTCCTCGACCAGCCGGCCGAAGTGGGCCGCAGCTTCAGTCGGCGGGGAATCTCCTTGCATATGCAAGAAGTTACCACCTAGGGTGCTTGTGATTGCAAGTAGTCAATGCATAGGAGGTAGGACCTTCTGATGACGGAAAGCCTGCACGACAGGTCTCTGAGCCGTCGTTT
>JAVEDG010000369.1 GCA_030841245.1 Actinomycetota bacterium | reverse complement strand
TCCCGATGGTCACCCGCGCCGACCAGCTGACCGCGGTGCGAGAGCGCGTTCGCCTTGCTGCCGCCGTCGTCGGCGCGCCGCGGCGGCCCCGGCTGGGCGCGATGGTCGAGCTCCCCGGCGCGGTCGGGGACGCCGCCGCCCTCGCCGCCGTCTCCGACTTCCTGTCCATCGGGACCAATGACCTGACCGCGGCCACCCTCACGCTGACTCGCACCGACCCCCGCCTCTCTCCGGCCTCGGTCGCGGACGCCCGGGTGCTGTCCCTGGTCGCGCGGACCGTGGCCGCGGCCCGGGCGGCGGGAGTGCCCGTCTCGGTGTGCGGAGACGCCGCCGCGGACCCGGTGGGGCTGCCCGCGCTGCTCGGCGTCGGTATCCGTGCGATCAGCGTCTCCGCGAGCCGGGTCGCCGAGGTGCGTGACCTGGTGCACCAGCAGTCGGTCGGCCGCGCGGCGAACGGACGGACTGTCCCAGAGCCCGGCGGCGGCCCGGTCAGTCGGCTCGTCGCGGGGGGCCGGCATGGCTGAGACCCGGTTGCTTGGCGCGCGAGGCGCCCAGGTCTCGCGAGACGGCGCGGGCCGTCTCGACCACGGCGCGGGACAGCGAGGTGCGCGCCTGGCGGGCGAGCAACCGCTCCGCCGGGCCCACCACGCCGAGCGAGCCCACCGCCCGTCCGCTGTGGTCGTAGACCGGTGCGGCGATGCCTCCGTCGCCGACGTTCGCCTCCTGGTTCTCGATGGCGAACCCCCTGTCCTGGGCCGTCGCCAGCGCCTTGCGCACGGCCTCCGGCTGGGTCCGGGTGCGCCCGGTGAGCGCGCGCAGCGGGTGCGCCAGCAGCCCGTCGACCTCGGCTTCGGACAGGTTGGCCACGATGGCGTTGCCCAGTGCGCACGCGTGCCAGGGCACCGTCGCCCCGACCTCGAGGATCTGCACCGCGTCGTCCGGACGGAACTCGTGGTGCACGACCATGACCGTGTCGTCGACGAGCACACTGACCCAGACCGCCTCGTTGACCTGCCGCGCCAGTCCGGCGGCCCGCAGCATCGAGCGGGCCCGCAGCTCGGAGCCGGCCAGGTAGGCGTTGCCCAGCTGCAGCACGCCGGGGCCGAGCGAGTAGCGCCCGGTGGCGACGTCCTGGCTGACCAGCCCGCACTGCTCCAGGGTGCGCAACAGACCGTGCACCGTGGGCTTGGCCAGGTCGAGGCGGGCCCCGATCTCGGTCACACCGAGCGTCGGGCTGCCCGAGCCGAGCTCGTGCAGGATCCGCGCGGCGCGAGCCACCGACTGGATCATCGTGTCCCCTTCACCGGGATCCGGACGCCCGACCATTCTTCAGCCGACCATTGTTCAGCATTGTCGAACACAGACGAGGATAGTTGCCATGAGTGAGAACGCCAGCGTCGGCCTGGTGCTGATCTCGCACAGCCGAGCCCTGGCCGAGGGAGCAGCCGACGTGGCGGCACAGGTCGGCGGCGACGCCGGGCGGATCGTCGGCATCGGCGGGACCGAGGACGGCCGGCTCGGCACCAGCCTCGACGCACTCGTCACCGCGGTTGAGAAGGTTGCCGGGGAGGCCGGCACGGTCATCATCCCGGACCTCGGCAGCTCGGTCCTCACAGCGCGTGCCTACCTGGCCGAGGATGCCGGCCGGCACGGTGCGGTCGTCGTCGCAGACGCGCCGTTCGTCGAGGGTGCCGTCGCCGCGGCCGTTGCCGCAGCCGCAGGGGCCGGCCTCGACGAGGTCGTCGCCGCCGCGGAGGGAGCCCGCGATGTCCGCAAGACCTGACGTGACCGGCGGCCCGGTCGCCGGCCGAACCGACCAGGTTGTCGAGCAGTGTGTCGTGCTCCCCGCCGACCTGCACGCGCGTCCGGCAGGGCAGGTCACGCGCGCAGTCTCGGCGTACGACGCTGTCGTGCTGCTCGACGTGGACGGCCGGGACCTGGTCGATGCCCGCAGCGTTCTCGCCGTCATGGGTCTCGGTGCCGTGACCGGACAGACGGTGACGATCCGCGGCACCGGGTTGGACGCGGTGGCTGCGGTGGCCGCGGTGGCGGCTGTGCTCGCGGCCGCGCAGCCCCTGGTGACCTGACTTGGCCGACCAGGCGCCGCTCGGCGCGATGCGGCTCGGTATCGGTCTGGCGGCGCTCGGCCGACCCGGCTACATCACGCTCGACCACGACGCCGCCTTCGGCGGTGACCGCAGCGTGGCGGCGATGCGCGACCGGACGGCGCGCGTGCTCGACGCGGCGTACGCCGCCGGCATCCGGCACGTGGACGCTGCCCGGTCCTACGGTCACGCCGAGACGTTCTTGCGCGAGTGGCTGCAGGGTCGTCCCGCCTACGACGACGTCGTCGTGTCGAGCAAGTGGGGCCACACGTACGTCGCCGACTGGCAGGTCCACGCGGACCGCCACGAGGTCAAGGACCACTCCGTCGCCGCGTTCCGGCGCCAGTGGCCCGAGACCCGCGCACTGCTCGGGGACCGGGTTCGCCTGTACCAGGTGCACTCGGTTACCCCGGAGTCAACGGTGCTCGGCGACCGCGAGCTGCTGGGCGAGCTCGGCCGGCTTCGCGAGCAGGGGGTGCAGGTGGGGCTGTCGACCAGCGGCGCGCACCAGTTGCCAGTGGTGCGCGCCGCTCTGGAGGTCGAGGTCGACGGGGTTGCGCTGTTCTCCTCGGTGCAGGCCACCTGGAACCTGATGGAGCCCTCGGTCGGTCCCGCTCTGGCCGACGCAGCGGCGGCCGGTTGGCGGGTGATCGTCAAGGAGGTCTTGGCCAACGGGCGCTTGGCCGGGGTCACGGCCCCGGAGCAGCTGCGTGCCGCTGCGTCTCGGGCCGGGACGTCGGCCGACGCGCTTGCCGTCGCGGCCGCGCTGGCCCTGCCTGCCAGTCCGACGGTGCTTCTCGGCGCGGTCACCGTCGACCAGCTGGCCGGCAACCTGGGGGCGCTCGACGTGGACCCGGCTGTCGTCGCGAACGATGCCCGCGGGCTGGACCGGCTCGCCGAGCCGGCAGACGTGTACTGGAAGGAGCGCTCCGCTCTCGTCTGGCACTAGTGCCCGACTGTCGGGCCGACACCGACAGGCATGCAGGACGCGGTCACCCCTGCCCCGACGTACGGTCCAGCAGCTGCAGCAGGTCGTGCGCGGCAAGCTCGACGTCCTTGTGCCGCCACTCACTCGCGCGGTAGATGCAGGCGATGAGCCCGGTGCGATGAACCCGTCGGAAGTCGCCGTAGACGAATGCGTACCTCGCCTTCGTCTCGTCGGTGGCCCCATCCGTGAGACCGAGGTGCCACGCGGCGTAGTCGTCCCAGGAGTGCGACTCGAGATAGCCGTTCTGCTGGTCGGTCCCGGGCTGCGACTGTCCCCAGTCGCTGTCGAGGACGTACTGCCGTCCCTCGATGAGTGCGCGGGCACGCTCCACTGCCGCAGGGTTCACCGAGTACGACGCCACCTCCACAGCCTGTCCCGGCTGGGGCCCGTTACACCCGACCACGACAACCGTGCCACCCGCGCTCGGCCCTCCACTCGAGCGCGGGTGCCTCGGCTCAGCCGAACGACAGCCCGTCGATGTAGGCCTGGTTGCCGGCCAGGCGAGCGCGGCTGTGCTCGAACGCCCAGGACCATATGACGGTCACCCCGGCGTGCGGCAGCTGCACCAGGGTGTAGTCGCCGGTGAGGGCGCGGTTGTAGCCCTCGGTGCCGGAACGCCCCTTGAACGTCGGAGCCACGTTGTCCAGTCCGGCCTTGGTCGCGGGCAGCAGTTGTGCCGACACCCGCCACGCGGGTCGGCCGTCGACCGTGGTCCGGGTCAGGGTGGCGTTCCGCAGGAACGGCCGCCCGCGCAGCCACACCGCCATCGAGTGGGCCGTCGTCCCCGCCGTGCGGTCTCTGGCCCAGGAGTTGTCGTACCGCACCGGCACCGCGCGCTCCACGACCGAGACGCCGACCCGCCCCCCGTGTTTCCGAGGTCGCTCCGATAGGTCTCCAGCTCGCGCCGGCTGTTGATGTTGAAGCTGGTCTGGAAATTGTGGGGCACCGTGACGGTGACCGGCACGCGCAGCGCGATGCGGTAGCGGTGCGAACCCAAGCAGGTGATCGCCGGGTCGGCGCAGGGTCCGTGCCCGGTGGCGGTGGTCGGAGTCCGCCTGGTCGTCGGCGTTTGCGCCTTGTCGGTGAAGGCGATGCCGGCGATCGCGACGAGCACCGCGACGGTGGCGATCGCGGCGCCTGTGGCCAGGCGCCGGCGCTGCCGGTCGGTGCGGTGCAGGGCCAGCAGCATCTCGTCCGGGACGACCTTGGCGGCCGTCGTACGCCGCGCGTCGGTCGCTGCCTCGCGCGCTAGGTCGTCGATGCTCATCGGCCCTCCTCCTCGGCGCGACCCAACCGGGCGCCCAGCGCGGTCCGGCCCCGCGACAGGTGCACCTTGACGGTGCCTTCGGTGCAGCCGAGGGTCGTCACGATCTCAGCGACTCCGAGGTCGTACATGTAGTGCAGCGAGATGACCTGGGCCTGTCGCCGCGGGAGCCGCCGTACCTCCGCCCAGAACCGTTCGTGCTCCTCCTCGATCGGCTCGACCGCCTCGCGGGGTGCACCGTGGCGCAGCATGGCGCGGGCCTCGACGGCCCGACGTCGCAGCACCGACACGGCCCGGTTCGCGCAGACCCGACGCACCCAGGCGGCCGGGACGTCCATCCGCACGACGTCGTCCCAGTGCCGGTACGTCGTGAGCATCGCCTCCTGCGCGATGTCGTCGGCGGCGGCGGACCCGGACAGCACCCGGGCGAACGCCACCAGGCCCGGGAGCTCCCGCCGGTAGAACGTCTCGACGCGTCCGAGGTGCGCGACGGAGTCCCCCTCGGCCGCCGACATCGCCAAGGCGGCCGACGTCCCGGGTCGCGACAAGCTCACCATGTCCCTCACACGCAGCAGGGCCTGCCTGAGGTTTACACCAGGGCGCAGCTTCTCCGGGTCGGTTCCTGCCGAGACCGGAGGCGATCCGTGGCTCAGGACGTCAGGGCGTGATCGTCTCGCAGTCCTCCGCGTCGAAGATCTCGACATGGTCGCAGGTGTCCGTTCCAGCGCCCATTCCCAGCGAGTGGTCGGTGCCCGGCCCGCCACGGAAGACGTCGTCGAACGCGGAGCCGAGGAAGCTGTCGTTTCCTTCGAGCCCGCGGAACGTCCCGCCTGCGGTGCTGCCCACGTTGACGCTGTCCGCGCCGCTCGTCCCGGTCACGTCCCAGGTCCCGCCGAACGTCGACAGGTTGGCGGCCTCGAAGCCGGATGCTTTGACCATGAAGGGCTGGTCGACGTCGAACTCGAGCACCCCGCTGGTCATGTCCCACGTGCCGGTGGCCGGCCCGGCCGTCGGGTTCACGTAGTTGCTGAACAGCGTGATCTGGTCCTTGCCCGCACCTCCAGAGAGGACCTGCTGCGTCCCGTTGTCGACGAGCTCGTCGATGAGCAGGTCGGCGCCGTCCCCGCCGTAGAACCGGTCTGCGCTGCGGCCCATGTCGTCGATGATGTCGTTGCCCGCTCCGCCGTGCACGGTGTCCTCACCCGGTCCGGACGAGAGCTGGTCGTCGCCGGGACCACCCCAGACCACGTCGCGGCCACCGCTCACACCGCGGCCGAGGTCGACGATGACGCGGTCGCCGCCGCCGTAGGCGCGGACCAGGTCCGACCCGGGCCCGGCGTTGATCAGGTCGCGACGGTTGCCGCCGTCGATCACATCGGCGTACGGCGACCCGACCACCCAGACCGGGCGGCCGACGAATGAGTCATGCCCGTCACCGGTAGCGGAGCCCGCCGCGATGTCGATGTGCACGCTGTGGGGCGAGTTGTCCCAGGCGATCACGTCGTGGCTCACGTCGTCTGCCGCGCGGGTGTCTCGTCCTGGCACCAGACGGTCGTTCCCGCCGCCGCCGCGGAGCTGGTCACCGATGCGTTCCGTTCCCTCGTCCGTCACAGCGATCTGGTCCGGGCCACCGAACAGGCGGTCGGCGCCAAGGCCACCGGAGAGCCGGTCCGCGCCGTACCCGCCACAGATGTGGTCGTTTCCGCCACGGCCGTTGACGGCGTCGTTTCCTCCGCCGCCGACGATCACGTCGTCACCGGACGTGCCGTCGATGACCTCGCTGTTCGCTGTGCCGACGATCGTGGCCGTCCGGCCGTCGCACGTGGCTGTCGCCGCGTCCGCGGGGGTGGCCCAGGTGAGCGCCCCCAGGACCGAGACGAGGGTGAGAACGATGCGTGCGCGCATGCCGGCCGCCTTGGAGTGTCAATGCCGTTGGTGTGATGCGGGCCTTTTGTGTGACGCGGGCAGTTCTTTGACTGCGCCTGGTGACGCGGGTTATCTAGGTGACGCGGAGAGGTCCACGCCCGTTCACCTGATTCAGGCAAATTGACGCTCGGCTCCTGCAGCGGCACTGACAGTGACGGAAGCTCGGCCGGTGACCGAACAGCAGCACGCCCGGTGTCTCGGCAAGGAGACACCTCGTCACTGGCGTCAACCCCAGCTCTGCGCACACCGTTGTGTCGCTATGCCGGGCCCGGCATAGGGAGACCACGGTGTCCGCGCTCGCGCGGGAGGCCTTCATCGCTTACCTCGCAGGAGCCGATCGAGCGCCGCGACGATGGCGGACCTGACGCGCGCTGACGATTGCCCCGCTGGCCGGGGATGCGTCAGACCCCCTCGGAGATCGGTTCACCGCCCGGGACGGACCAAGCCGCACTCATAGGCGAGCACCACGGCCTGCACCCGGTCGCGCAGGGCAAGCTTGGCGAGCAGGTGGTTCACGTGCGTCTTGACCGTGGCCTCGGACACGAACAGCTCAGCGGCGATCTCGCTGTTGCTCCGGCCCCGGGCCACCAGCACGAGGACCTCGCGCTCCCGCTCGGTCAGTCCGCGCAGCGCCGGATGCCCGTCCGCACCCGGTGCCGGGGAGGCGAGGTAGCGCTCCACCAGGCGCATGGTCAGCGACGGCGCGAGCAGCGCCGCTCCCTCGGCCACGACGCGGATGCCCTGAACCAGTTGCGCGGTCGGCGCCGACTTGAGCATGAACCCCGACGCGCCTGCGGTGAGCGCGGCGTACACGTACTCATCCAGGTCATACGTCGTGAGGATCAGCACCCGCGTGCCGGGTGCGCGGAGAGCGATCTGCCGGGTCGCCTCGATGCCGTCGAGCTCAGGCATGCGGATGTCGACGAGGGCGACGTCGGGTGCGAGTACGTCGACCTGCTCCACTGCGGTCTGGCCGTTCGCCGCCTCGCCCAGCACGGTGAAGCCGCCGTCGGTTTCGAGCACGGTGCGCAGACCGGACCGGATGAGTTCTTGGTCATCCGCTAGGAGGACGCTGATCACGACGTCGACTCCACAGGGAACGCAGCCCGGACCTGCCAGCCGCCGTTCGCCTCGGGGCCAGCGTGCAGCGACCCACCGAACACACCCACGCGTTCCCGCATCCCGAGCACTCCGTGCCCGCCCGGCAGCGGCGCTGAGCGGGTGGACGGCCCCGGATCGTCGACGCGCAGCTCCACCGCATGCTCAGTCGACTTGAGCGTCACGCGCGCGCGGCGGCTCGCCGAGTGCTTCAGCACGTTCGTCAACGCCTCCTGCGCGATCCGGCACACGCTCACCTCCGCACCCGGGGGCAGCGGCGGCAGCTGGTCCGCGACGACGAGCTCGACGTCCAGGCCAGGCAGGGACCTGGCGATGCGCCCGAGGTCGGCGAGCCCTGGCTGCGGCAGCGCGTCGGACGGCCCCTCGCGCAGCAGGTCGAGCAGCCGGGCCGTCTCCGACAACGCGTTGCGGCCCGCGGTCTGCACCTCGCGCACCGCCTGCTCGGCTCGATCGGGGTCGCTGCGCAGCACCCGCTCGGCGGCGCTGGCCTGCACCACCATGACGGACAGCGAGTGCGCGATGAGGTCATGCAGCTCGCGAGCGATCCGGCTGCGCTCCTGTGCGACAGCGATCTCACCAGCGGCCTCCGCCGCGGCCTGCAGCGCCTGGAACCTGGTCTGCAGCACGCGCCCCATCGACAGTGCCCCGAACGTGAGCACCGCCCCGAAGATGGGGTCAGACCCCTTGATCCCCACCTCAACCAGCTCGCTCAAGGTCACTAGCACGACGAGTGCGAGGCCACCGAGCACGGCGCGCCGCAGCGGCAGTCGGGCCCCGAGTCCATAGGCGGACAGCCCCAACGTGACGACGGGGGCGATCGGCTGCGACAGGTCGACACCGAGCAGCGCCGAGACCACCACCATCGAGACCGCGGACACCGCCGCTAGCGCGGGCCAGCGGTAGCGGCCCAGCAACGGCAGCGGAGCGAGCACACTCATGACGGCTGACGCCGTGACGGGCCGAATGGGCTGGGCGAATGTCTCAACGAGACCGAACCCGACGATCGCCAGCGGGAAGCCGATCAGTCGCAGCCGGGTCCCCACACTCATGGTCTCGAAGTTAGCGGCTCGACGCTGCGCTGCGGATCAACCTCAAGGTTGAGCAGATCCACCCGTGCGTTGATGCCGAGCACGTGCTCGCTGCGCCAGCGTGAGCGACATGGACAACCGAACCCTAGCCCGCGTGGCCGTACTCGCATCCATTCCTGCCATCGCGCTGGAGCCGCTCACGGCCAGCGCCTACTTCCGCACGAAGGACGGCAAGAGCTCGGGTGAC
>JAVEDG010000322.1 GCA_030841245.1 Actinomycetota bacterium | reverse complement strand
GGGTAGCGTCCGTCCCGCACCGGGTGAGCCGGCCGCGCCGACCGGGCGCGGCCCCGCCGCCCCCGAGCGGAGAGGGTGACCGCGATGCGTCACTTCCTGCGGGACGACGACGTGACCAGTGCCGAGCAGGCCGCGATCCTCGACCTGGCCGACCGGATGAAGGCGGACCGCCACGGTCACCAGCCGCTCACCGGTCCCCGGACCGTCGCGGTGATCTTCGACAAGCCCTCGACGCGGACCCGGGTGTCGTTCTCCGTCGGGGTCGCCGAGCTCGGCGGCTACCCCCTGGTGATCGACGCCCAGGGCACCCAGCTCGGCCGCGGCGAGCCGATCGAGGACACCACCAGGGTGCTCGACCGGCAGTGCTCCGCCATCGTCTGGCGCACCTTCGGCCAGGAGCGGATCGAGGCCATGGCCGCGGTCAGCCGGGTCCCGGTGGTCAACGCACTGACCGACCTGTTCCACCCGTGCCAGGTGCTGGCCGACCTGCAGACGGTGCGTGAGCACCACGGCGCACTGGCCGGGCGCACCCTCACCTACCTCGGCGACGGCGCCAACAACATGGCGCACTCCTACCTGCTCGGCGGCGCGCTCGCCGGCATGCACGTGCGCATCGGCTCACCGGAGGACTACCAGCCGGACCCGGCGATCCTGGCCCGGGCACAGCAGATTGCCGCCGAGACCGGCGGGTCGGCCACCCACGTCGCCGACCCCAAGCAGGCCGCGGAAGGCAGCGACGTGCTGGCCACCGACACCTGGGTGTCGATGGGGCAGGAGGGCGAGTCCGCGGGCCGCGCCGCGCCGTTCGTGCCGTACGCCGTGGACGAGGCGGCCCTCGCGCTGGCCGCCGACGGGGCCGTCGTCCTGCACTGCCTGCCGGCCTACCGGGGCAAGGAGATCGCCGCCGCGGTCATCGACGGCCCGCAGAGCGTGGTCTGGGACGAGGCGGAGAACCGGCTGCACGCGCAGAAGGCCCTGCTCGCCTGGCTGCTGGAGCGCGCATGACGGCCCGGAACCTTCCGTGACGCAGCTGGCGACCACCAAGACCGCCCGGCACCGGCGCATCGTCGAGCTGCTCGAGACGACCCGGGTGCGCTCGCAGCCGGAGCTGGTGCGGCTGCTGGCGGGTGACGGACTCGCCGTCACCCAGGCCACGCTCTCGCGCGACCTCGACGAGCTGGGCGCGGTCAAGGTGCGCGACGGGGGCGAGCTGGTCTACGCGGTTCCCGCCGAGGGGGGTGACCCCACGCCGCGTCCCGCCGCACCGGTCGCCGACACCGACGCGCGGCTGACCCGGCTGGCCGGCGAGCTGCTGGTCTCGGCCGAGGCGTCGGCCAACCTCGTCGTGCTGCGCACCCCACCGGGCGCCGCGCAGTTCCTCGCCTCGGCGGTCGACCGGGCCGCGATAGAGCAGGTGATCGGCACCATCGCGGGCGACGACACCGTGCTGCTGGTCACCCGTGAACCGGGCGGCGGGGCTGCGGTGGCGGCCGGCCTGCTGCGGCTGGCCGGCTCCAACGGCCGGGCCGGGACGACGAGGGGCACCACGAACGCCAGCACTCCTACCGACACAGACACAGACACCACCTCGATCGACAGCAAGGAGCAGTGAAGTGACGAGCACCGAGCGCGTCGTACTCGCCTACTCGGGAGGCCTCGACACGTCCGTGGCCATCGGCTGGATCGCCGAGCAGACCGGGGGCGAGGTCATCGCGGTCGCGGCCGACGTCGGCCAGGGCGGCGAGGACCTCGGCGTGGTCCGCGAGCGAGCGCTCGGCTGCGGCGCGGTCGAGTCGGTTGTGCTCGACCTCAAGGAGGAGTACGCCGAGGGCTACTGCCTGCCCGCACTGAAGGCCAACGCTCTCTACCTCGACCGCTACCCGCTGGTCTCCGCGCTGTCCCGCCCGGTGATCGTCAAGCACCTGGTGGAGGCGGCCCGGTACCACGGCGCCACCACGGTCGCCCACGGCTGCACCGGCAAGGGCAACGACCAGGTGCGGTTCGAGGTCGGCATCGGGGCGCTGGCGCCCGACCTGCAGGTGCTCGCCCCGGTCCGCGACTCGGGGATGACGCGGGACAAGGCGATCGCGTTCGCCGAGGAGAAGGGGCTGCCGATCGACGTATCCAAGCGCTCGCCGTACTCCATCGACCAGAACCTCTGGGGTCGTGCCGTGGAGACCGGCTTCCTCGAGGACATCTGGAACGCACCGATCGAGGACGTCTACTCCTACACCGCCGACCCGGCCCTCCCGCGCGACGCCGACGAGGTGGTCATCGGCTTCCTCCAGGGGACGCCGGTCAGCATCGACGGCCGCGCCGTGACGCCGCTCGAGGCGGTGCTGGAGCTGAACCGCCGGGCCGGCGCCCAGGGTGTCGGCCGGCTCGACCTGGTGGAGGACCGGCTGGTCGGCATCAAGAGCCGGGAGATCTACGAGGCTCCGGGCGCGATCGCGCTGATCACCGCGCACCAGGAGCTGGAGAACGTCACCGTCGAGCGGGACCTGGCCAGGTTCAAGAAGAGCGTCGACCAGCGGTGGGGCGAGCTGGTCTACGACGGGCTGTGGTTCTCCCCGCTCAAACGGGCCCTGGACGGCTTCGTCGAGGAGGCCAACTCGCACGTCACCGGCGAGGTCCGGGTCACGCTGCACGGCGGTCGCGCCGTGGTGACCGGCCGGCGCAGCGACGAGAGCCTCTACGACTACGAGCTGGCGACCTACGACTCCGGCGACGTCTTCGACCAGTCGCTCGCCAAGGGGTTCGTGACGCTGTGGGGGCTCCCCAGCAAGATGGCCGCCCGTCGCGACCAGCGCGCCACCGAATAGCCTCGGACACCC
>JAVEDG010000282.1 GCA_030841245.1 Actinomycetota bacterium | reverse complement strand
GCGGGCGTCGGCGGCGAGCATGTCGTTGAGATCCGCGACCATGTCCTTGACCCGCTGCATCGCAGCCGGGTCGGGGTTCTCCAGCGCCTGCTTCATGCCGCGGAACCGGCTGTCTAGCACCTCGCGGCGCAGCAGGTCGCGGATCTGCTCGTAGGTCTCGCGGGCCTGCGGCGAGCGCCAGTCGTACTCCGCCAGCTGGCGCACCGCCCGCGCCGGGTCGCTGGGCAACGCGTCCAGCGACGCCTCGCGGAAGCGCGCGTCGTCGGACGGGTCGGGGAAGAGCGCTGCCCGCTCCTGGCCGATCGCGGTGTCGAGCAGCCGGCGTACCTCCTCGAGCGTGCCGTCCATCCGCCCGCTGTTTCGCAGGTCGCGGCGCTGCTCACGGATCCGTCGCAGCATCTCGTCGAGCCCGGTCAGCCGGTCGGTGCCGTGCCGCAGCAGCCGGCGCATCGCGTCGGCCGGCGTCGACCCGGACAGCACGTCGTCGCCGACCTGGTCGAGAGCACGGCGCACGTCGTACGGCGGCGCGAGCGGGTCCGGCCCCTCGTGCCACGCGCCGTAGCGGTAGCCGCCGCGCGACCACGGTGGGGGCACTACGCGCTCCCGTAGACCACGACCGACGAGTCCTCGGCGCTGTCCTTGCTGATGCGGCGGTTGAGGAACAGTCCCTCGAGGGCGAACTCCACGGCTGCCGCGGCCAGCTCGGGCGTCTCGGCGCCCTCGTCGATGCCCAGCCGCTCCATGATGTGCGCGAGCCCGGGCAGCGGACCGATCTGCTCGAGCAGGCGCCGGCCCGGCACCAGGTCGCCGCTCTCCACCAGCAGTCCCTGGTCGAACCGCTCGATCAACGCCTTCAGGTCCGACGCGCCGAGGTGGCGCCGGAACGTCTCGACGGCGGCGCGGCGCAGCAGGTGCGCGAGCACCTCGACCTCGCGGCCCTCCTCGTCGACCTCGAACTCGACCTTGCCGAGCAGGGTTTCGACGACCGAGGGCAGGTCGGAGATGCGCGTCACTGCCGGCGTCTCGCCGGTGAGGGCGGACCGGCGCAGCGCGGACGCCGCCGCCGACTCGGCGGCGGCGACCCCGAAGCGCGCGGAGACCCCGGATCGCGCGTCGACCGACGGGGACTCGCGCACGTGCCGGGTGAACCGGGCGATCACCTCGAGCAGGAAGTCAGGCACGTGGACGGCGAGCCGGGCCTCCTGGCGGATGAGGTCGATCTCGTGGTCGAGCTCGAGCGGGTAGTGGGTCCGCACCTCCGCACCGAACCGGTCCTTGAGCGGGGTGATGATGCGGCCCCGGTTGGTGTAGTCCTCCGGGTTGGCGCTCGCCACCAGCAGCAGGTCGAGCGGCAGCCGCAGCACATAGCCGCGCACCTGGATGTCCCGCTCCTCGAGGACGTTGAGCAACGAGACCTGGATGCGCTCGGCGAGGTCGGGCAGCTCGTTGATCGCGAAGATGCCGCGGTTGGTGCGAGGGACCAGCCCGTAGTGCACGGTCTCGGGGTCGCCGAGGGTGCGGCCCTCCGCCACCTTGACCGGGTCGACGTCGCCGATCAGGTCGCCGACGCTGGTGTCGGGAGTGGCGAGCTTCTCGCCGTACCGCTCGCTGCGGTGCCTCCATGCGACGGGCAGGTCGTCACCCACCTCGGCGAGCAACGCCCGGCACCGGTTGCACACCGGTGCCATCGGGTGGTCGTTGATCTCACAGCCGGCCACGACCGGTGTCCACTCGTCGAGCAGCGAGACCAGTGTGCGGATCAGCCGGGTCTTGCCCTGACCGCGCTCGCCGAGCAGCACCAGGTCGTGCCCGGCCAGCAGGGCGCGCTCGAGCGCCGGCAGCACCGTCTCGTCGAAGCCGACGATGCCCGCAAAACGTGGCTCGCCGGACCGCATGGCGGCGAGCAGGTTGGCCCGGATCTCGTCCTTGACGGGCAGCGGGACGGCGTCGGTCCCGCGCAGGGCGCCGAGGGTGGTGGCTCGGGTCATGGCTCGACCGTACGTCGGGAGTCAAACCATTCCCAGAGGTCGAGTGCGCCGGGTCGTGGCTGCCGGCGCCGTGCCGTCATCGCGAAAGTGGACCGGCCGAGGCGGATCCCGCGACCGGCCGCCTCCCGTCCCGCGGCCGGGCTGGGCGAGGATGGTCCGATGGTGCGCTGCGGTGACGGGTTGGCGGTCGACGCCGACGTGGCGCGTGCCGCCGAGGACGCCACGGCGCAGGCGCTGGCGCCGCTGCGTGGTCGCACTCCTGACCTGGTGCTCGCCTTCGTGTGCGCGCCCGAGACGGAGGACGTGTCGGCCGCGCTGGAACGGGTCAGCGCGGTCTCCGGCTCGGCCGCCACGCTGGGATGCAGCGCCGGTGGCGTCATCGGCGCCGGTCAGGGCGTCGAGCTGGTCTCGGCGGTCAGCGTCTGGGCAGCGGTTCTGCCGGGCACCCGGCTGCGTACGTTCCACCTCGAGGTGCTCCGCAGCTCGGAGTCGATCGCGGTCGTGGGCATGCCGCCACAGCATGCCGACGACCGCGTGGCCATCCTGCTGCCCGACCCGTACTCGTTCCCCATCGACGCGTTCGTCGAGCAGTCCGACCAGGCGCTTCCCGGGCTGACACTCTCCGGCGGGCTGGCCACGGGGTTGCGCGGCGCGGGCTCCACGCGGTTGCTCGTCGACGGCAAGGTCCACGACCGGGGGGCGGTGGGGGTCGTCCTCGGCGGCTCGGTCCCCGCGCGTGCTCTGGTCAGCCAGGGCGCCCGCCCCGTCGGCCCGGCGATGACCGTCACCGCCGCTGACGCCAACCTGGTGCTCGAGCTGGCCGGCGTCCCGGCGGTGCGCAAGCTCGAGCAGGTCGTGGCCTCGCTGCCGCCGGCCGACCAGGCGCTGGTCACCGAGGGGCTGCAGCTCGGGATCGCCATGGACGAGTACGCCGACGAGCACGGTCTGGGTGACTTCCTCGTCCGTGCGGTCGTCGGTGTCGACCCGGACCGGGCCGCCCTGGTGATCGGTGACGTCGTCGAGGTGGGCCGGACCGTGCGCTTCCAGGTGCGCGACGCCGATGCCGCCGACGCCGACCTCACGACCGTGCTGCGCACCTTTCGCGAGAGCGGCGCGCTCGACCCCGTCGAGGGAGCGCTGCTGTTCACCTGCAACGGGCGCGGCGCCGACCTGTTCGCCACGGCGGACCACGACGTCGCTGCCGTCAGCCGCGACCTGGCCGCGCCGGGTGTCGCGGGCTTCTTCGCAGCCGGTGAGATCGGGCCGGTCGGCGGGCGCAACCGGCTGCACGGCCTGACCGCGTCGATCCTCGCCTTCGGCGGTGTGCCGCAGTGAGCGGCCGGTACGAGGGCCCGCGAGTGGCGGAAACTGGCTGCTCCGCCTCAGAAAATGCAGCCAGTTCTCGCCACTCGTCGGGGGACCGTCAGCCGATGACCGCCGCGTCGGTCGCCTCCTGGCGGGCGTCCGACGGCGCCGCCTGGACCCCGCCGTCAGCGTGCCCGCGCAGCTTGATCTCCCGGATGGTGAACGTCAGCACGAAGCCGATCAGCACCAGAGGCACCGCCGCGAGGAACACCGTGTCCAGCGACCGGACGAAGGCCTCGATGACGGGTCCCTTGATCGCAGCGGGCAGCGCCTTGATCGACGCCGGGCTGGACGTGAGGTCCCCGGTCGCGCCGTTCGCGCCCTTGGGCAGCAGGTCGGCCAGGTTGGCCGAGAGCCGGTTGTTCAGGATCGTGCCGTAGATCGCGACCCCGAAGGTGCCGCCCATGGACCGGAAGAACTGCGAAGCGGAGGTCGCCACTCCCATGTCCCGGTAGTCGACGGCGTTCTGCACGGCGAGCACGAGCACCTGCATCACCAGGCCCAGCCCGGCACCGACGACGAACATGTAGATGCCGGCCTGCCACAGGGGCGTGTCGACGTGGAGCAACGAGAAGAGGAACAGCCCCACCCCCATGATGAAGGTGCCGGCGATCGGGAACATCCGGTAGCGGCCGATCCGGGTGATGATGCGTCCGGAGCCGATCGAGGCCACCAGGATGCCGAGCATCAGCGGCAGCATCAGCAGGCCGGACCTGGTCGGCGACACCCCGTGCACGACCTGCAGGTAGACCGGGATGAACACGATGGCGCCGAACATCGCCGTACCGATGATGAACCCCACCGCGCTCGTGGCCGAGAACACCGGGTTGCGGAACAGCCGCAGCGGCAGGATCGGCTCGGCGGCCCGGGTCTCCCAGAACAGGAACGAGCAGATGAGGACGGCGCCGGCGCCGAGCATCCCGATGACCTGCCCGGAGCCCCAGGCGTACTGGTTGCCGCCCCAGACCAGGCCGAGCAGCATGGTGCTGACGCCACCGACGAGCAGGGTCGCGCCCAGGTAGTCGATGGAGTGCTCGCGCCGGGCGAACGGGATGTGCGCCAGCACCGAGCTGGTCACGACGAGGGCGACCAGGCCCAGAGGCACGTTGATGTAGAAGATCCAGCGCCAGCTCAGGTGCTGGGTGAAGAAGCCGCCGAGCAGCGGTCCGGCCACGCTGGCCAGCCCCCAGACGCCACCGAAGTAGCCCTGGTAGCGGCCCCGCTCACGCGGCGGGATGATGTCGCCGATGATGGCGAACACCAGCGCCATCAGGCCGCCGGCCCCGACGCCCTGGATGGCGCGGGTCAGCACGAGCTGCCACATCGTCTGGGAGGCGCCGGCGAGAGCCGAGCCGATCAGGAACACGATGATGGCGAACATGAAGACGCGTCGCCGGCCGTAGAGGTCGGAGATCTTGCCGTAGAGCGGCGTGGAGGCGGTCGAGGTGAGCAGGTACGCCGTGACGACCCACGACAGGTGGTTGAGGCCGCCCAGGTCGCCGACGATCGTCGGAAGGGCGGTCGAGACGATGGTCTGGTCGAGGGCGGCGAGCAGCATGCCGAGCATCAGCCCGGACAGCACCACCAGGATCTGGCGGTGGCTGAGGTAGCTGGGGGCCTGTTGCTGGTCCGTGGTGGCGGTCACGCGGAGGTCTCCTGCCTGACGGTGCGGTTGTTCGGTTCGGTGGGCAATGAGTCGGCCAGGTGGCGCAACGCTGCGGCCAGGTCGCGACGCTGGTCGCTGCTCCAGCCGGCCAGCGCTTCCTGCATCCAGACGCGCCGGTCGGCCCAGGCCTTGGCCAGCACCTCGTCGCCTGCGGGGGCCAGTGCCAGTCGGACGGCTCGGCCGTCGGCCGGGTCCCCGGTGCGCTCGATGTAGCCGCGGTCCTCGAGGGCGCGGACGTGCCGGCTGGTCGTCGACACGTCCAGACAGAGGATGGTCGCGAGGTCCGACAGCCGCATGCCGCCGTGCTCCTTGAGCTGGTGCAGGACGATCGTCAGCGAGCGCTCGGCCGGGTCGCCGGCGAGGGTTCGCTTCATCGCCCGAAGGACGTCGAACAGACCGGTCAGGATCTCGTCGGTCTGGGGATCATTTGCTTTCACCATGCAAACATACCTCAGTTGCTTGCCGCATGCAACTTGATTCGGAATCCCCGGTCCTGTGGGGGCGGACGGCGCCGGGGCTGGGACGTTGGCGGTCGGCCTGGTGACACACTGGCGCGCATGTCTGCGCAGACGGTCACGCTGCAGGACGTGGAGGAGGCCCGCAAGCTGCTCCGCGGGGTGATCCGGGACACCCCGGTGCAGGGGTCGCGACCGCTGACGGAGCGGGTGGGCGGGCCGGTCTGGCTCAAGTGCGAGAACCTCCAGCGGGCCGGGTCGTTCAAGATCCGCGGCGCCTACACCCGGATGTCACGCCTGACCCCCGACGAGCGGTCCAGGGGAGTGGTCGCGGCCAGCGCCGGCAACCACGCGCAGGGTGTGGCGCTCGCCGCGTCGTTGCTGGACCTGCGCTCGACCGTGTTCATGCCCGAGGGCGCACCGATCCCGAAGGTGGAGGCGACCCGCGCGTACGGCGCGGAGGTCCGGTTCCACGGCAGCAGCGTCGACGACGCCCTGCACGCGGCCGAGCAGTTCGTCGAGGAGACCGGCGCGGTCCTGGTCCACCCGTTCGACCACGTCGACATCGTGGCCGGTCAGGGCACCGTCGGGCTGGAGATCCTCGACCAGGTGCCCGACGTGCGCACCATCGTGGTCTGCACCGGGGGCGGCGGGCTGCTCGCCGGCATCGGGGTCTCGGTCAAGGCGGTGCGCCCCGACGTACGCCTCGTCGGCGTGCAGGCCGAGAGCGCCGCGGCCTACCCGGCCTCGCTCGCGGCCGGCCACCCGGTCAGCCTCGACGCGATGTCGACGATGGCCGACGGCATCGCGGTCGGCTGCCCGGGCCCCGTGCCCTTCGCGCTGGTGCGCGACCTGGTCGACGACATCGTCACGGTCTCGGAGGAGTCGCTCTCGCGCGCCCTGCTGCTGACGCTCGAGCGGGCCAAGCTGATGGTGGAGCCCGCGGGAGCCGCCGGAGTGGCGGCGGTGCTCGACGACCCGCGGGCGTTCGAGCCGCCAGTCGTCGTAGTGCTCTCCGGGGGCAACATCGACCCGCTGCTGCTGATGCGGGTGCTGCGTCACGGGCTCGCGGTGGCCGGGCGCTTCCTGTCCTTCCGGGTGCGCATCGACGACCGGCCCGGTGGACTCGTGCGGCTGCTCGCCGAGATCGCGGCCGCCGACGCGAGCGTGCTCGAGGTCGAGCACGTGCGCACCGACCCGCGGCTTCGGGTCGACGAGGTCGAGGTGCGGCTGCAGCTCGAGACGCGCGGCGCGGAGCACTGCGACGACGTGCTGGCCCGGCTGCGCGCCACGGGCTACACGCTGGTGTTCGGCTGACCGCGAAACGGGTTGCGGCGACGGCCCCCGCGTCGAGACGTTGGACTCTCCCGCCTGTGAGGAAGCCGCGATGACTCATGCGATCGAGGTCGAGGGTCTCGTCAAGCACTACGGCGAGGTCAAGGCGCTCGACGGCATCGACCTGGCGGTGCCCGAAGGGACCGTCCTCGCCCTGCTCGGTCCCAACGGGGCGGGCAAGACGACGGCGGTGCGGATCCTGACGACGCTGCTGCGGCCGGACGCGGGCCGCGCCATGGTCGCGGGCATCGACGTGCTCGCCGAGCCCGCGCGGGTGCGCCCGCTGATCGGGCTGTCCGGTCAGTCCGCCGCCGTCGACGAACGCTTGACCGGTCGCGAGAACCTCGTCATGTTCGGCCGCCTCTACCGTCTGGACAAGGCCACGGCGACGGGTCGGGCGGCGGAGCTGCTCGAGCGCTTCGGGCTCAGCGACGCGGCGACCCGTGTGGTGCAGACCTACTCGGGTGGGATGCGGCGTCGGCTGGACCTCGCGGCAGCCCTGGTCGTCTCACCACCGGTCATCTTCCTCGACGAGCCAACGACGGGCCTCGACCCGCGGGCCCGTGCCGACATGTGGGAGGTGATCGCCGAGCTCGTCGCCGCGGGCAGCACAGTGCTGCTGACGACGCAGTACCTCGAGGAGGCGGACCGCCTCGCCGACACGATCGCGGTCGTCGACCACGGGAGGGTCATCGCCGAGGGCACGGCCGACGAGCTCAAAGCCCGCATCGGCGGCGAGACGCTGGAGGTGGTCGTCGCCACCGACGACGAGCTCCCGGTGGCCCAGAAGGTCCTGGCGTCGGTCAGCGGCAGCGAGCCGGTGGTCGACCGGCACACGCGGCGGGTGCAGGTGCCCGTCGGCACCGGTGTGGCTGCGCTGGTCGAGACCGTACGCCGGTTGGCCGACGAGCAGGTCACCGTGCTCGACGTCGCGCTGCACCGGCCGACGCTGGACGACGTGTTCCTGACCCTGACCGGGCACGCCGCCGAGGATGCGGACTCGTCGCAGCCGGCGGGCACCGCGGCGGAGGTGTCGTCGTGATCGCGTCGCAGATCCAGGACGGACTGGTCCTGACCAAGAGAAGCCTGCTGCGGATCCCGCGGGTGCCCGAGACGCTGATGTTCGCGACGATCCAACCCATCCTCTTCGTGTTCCTCTTCGCCTATGTCTTCGGCGGCGCGGTGCCGATCCCCGGGGGCGGCGACTACAAGGAGTTCCTGCTGCCGGGGATCTTCGTGCAGACCGTGTCGTTCGCGACGGCCACGACCGCCGTCGGGCTGGCCGAGGACATGAGCAAAGGACTGGTCGACCGGTTCCGGTCGCTGCCGATCGCCCGCTCGGCGGTGCTGGTCGGCCGGACCACGGCCGATCTGGTGCTCAACGTGTTCATCATGTTCGTGATGACCATCTGCGGCCTGCTCGTCGGCTGGCGGGTCCACACCGACGCGGCCCACGTCGCCGAGGCCTACGTGCTGATCGCGTTGCTGTCGCTCGCCATGAGCTGGATCGGTGCCCTGATCGGCATGTCGGTCCGCAGCCCCGAGGTGGCCAGCTCGGCCGGCATCATCTGGCTGTTCCCGGTCACCTTCGTCTCCAACGCGTTCGTGCCCACGCAGCACATGCCCGGCTGGCTGCGGGTGATCGCGGAGTGGAATCCCGTGTCCTCGTTCTGCGCTGCTGCCCGGGACCTGTTCGGCAACCCCAACCCGTTCCTGGGCGACAGCCTGCCGGGCCGGCACCCGGTCGCCGTGTCGTGGGCCTGGCTGGTGGTGCTGTTCGTCGTGTTCGTCCCACTCGCGGTGCGTCGCTACCGGTTGGCGACGAGCCGCTGACGCCCTCTTGCCGACGACCCGCGCCGACGGTGGTCAGGATTGGTCGGGGGCAGGGACTCAGCCGGTGAACGGCTCGGTGTCGACGATCTCGACCGGGACCTCGGTGCCGTTCGGTGCCTTGTAGGACGCGCTCTCACCGCGGCGCTTGCCCAGGATCGCCCCACCCAGCGGGGACTTCTCCGAGTAGACCTCGACACCGTCGCCCGCGACCTCTCTCGAGCCGAGCAGGAACCGCATCGTGTCGCCGGCGACCTTGGCGGTCACGATCGTGCCCGGAGCGACGACCCCGTCGGCTGCGGCGGGGGGCTCACCGACCTGGGCGCTCTCGAGCAGCTGCTGGAGCTGGCGGATGCGTGCCTCACGCTTGCCCTGCTCCTCCTTGGCCGCGTGGTAGCCGCCGTTCTCCCGGAGGTCGCCCTCCTCGCGGGCCTGCTCGATCCGGCGGGACATCTCGGTGCGACCCTCGCCCGCGAGGTAGTCCAGCTCGTCACGCAGCCGGTCGTGCGCCTCCTGGGTCAACCAGGTCACGCTCTCGCTGGTCTCGGTCACGACGTACTCCTGATGCAGACGACGTTCGGCCACTCGGCCGCGGGCTCGGATTCTCCTCGGGAGGGCGCTGACCTGGTCAAGGCACCTCAGGGGGAAGGGACGAGGCTAACAAGGTGCCTCCCGGGGGAGTCCAATCAGTCTCACCCTCCCGAGGCCATTCGGCAACCGGTGACCTGGCCCCGCGAGGCCCGCCCGATGGTCTTCACCTCGGCGGACACGACGCGGCGCCCGGAGGCGCCGGTCCGGGCGACGATCCTGGTCTGGCCGACGACGGTGCCACTGGAGTCCAGGGCCTGGACCTGGCAGTTGACCGTGCGGTGCAGGTCCGCGACCAGCTCTACCCGGACGCGGGCGTGGTGACGGCTCGTGACGTGGAGACCGACCACGGTGGAACGGACCGCGGGCGCCGCCTGGCCCAGCGCCGCCCACAGCAGCCACGCCCCGAAGACCCCGGCAAGCACCACGATCGCCGCGGTCAGGGCGCGCCGGCGCGCGGGCGTGGGCACGCCGTACCTGCCCGGTGGTGTGCCCGGCATCGGCTGGTTCACGTCCACCTCGGCGTCAGCTGGTCAGGGGTGTGGACCATGATTGTCCCGTGAGCGCAGATCTGCGGTTGATGGCGGTGCACGCCCATCCCGACGACGAGTCGAGCAAGGGCGCTGCCTCGATGGCGCGCTACGTCGCCGAGGGCGTGGACGTCCACGTCGTGACGTGCACCGGAGGAGAGCGCGGGTCGGTGCTCAACCCGCGGCTGGCCGAGGACCCCGACGTGCTGGCCAACCTGCCGGCGATCCGGCGCAAGGAGATGGCGAACGCCCGGGAGATCCTCGGCGTCCGCCAGGACTGGCTCGGCTGGGTCGACTCCGGGCTGCCCGAGGGCGACCCGCTCCCGCCGCTGCCGGAAGGCTGCTTCGCGTTGATGGACGTCGACGTGGCCGCTGAGCCGCTGGTCCGGCTGATCCGCTCGTTCCGGCCGCAGGTGATGACGACGTACGACGAGAACGGCGGCTACCCGCACCCGGACCACATCATGTGCCACAAGATCTCCGTGCACGCGTTCGATGCGGCAGGTGACCCCGACCGCTACCCGGGCACGGGCGAGCCGTGGCAACCGCTCAAGCTCTACTACAACCAGACGTTCACCAAGGCACGGACCACCGCGCTGCACGAAGGCATGCTCTCGCGCGGACTCGAGTCGCCGTACGGCGAGTGGCTGCAGAACTGGGAGGACCGCGAGGAGCGTGTGGTCGACACCCACGTGCCCTGCGGCGACTACTTCGAGGTGCGCGACCGCGCGCTGCTCGCCCACGCCACGCAGGTCGACCCGGACGGCGCCTGGTTCCGCTGCCCGCTGGACCTGCAGCGCGAGGTGTGGCCCACCGAGGACTTCGAGCTGGCCCGCTCGGTGATCGAGACGAAGGTGCCCGAGGACGACCTGTTCGCGGGAGTGCGCGAGTCGGTCGGCGCGACCGCGGGAGAGCCGTCATGACCGTGGCGCTGACCCTGGCCTTCGACGACAGCTCGGTGAGCCCGGGTGTGCTCGGCTTCCTCGTCGTGGCCGCCCTGGGCGTGGCCACCTATCTGCTGATCCGGTCGATGAACCACCAGATGCGCAAGATCGACTTCGACGAGGACGCCGTCGACAAAGAGCGGCGCGAGGCCGACGAGAGCTGAGAGCTCAGGCGAGCGTGGTCTGCTCGCTCGGCTTGTCCGCGTCGGTGACCATCTCGTCGGTGAC
>JAVEDG010000271.1 GCA_030841245.1 Actinomycetota bacterium | reverse complement strand
CGTGACGGCGCGAACCTCGTCGTGGACGGTCCGCAGGGCGAGCAGGAGTCCTTCGCTCCGACATTTTCCATCTGGACCACGATCGAGGAGTGCCTCAACCCGCCGGTCGTCTGGGAGAAGGACCGCGGCTGGTTCACCACCGCGCCGTTCAGCGAGCCCGAGGTCTTCGACTTTCCCGAGGGCATCGGCCCCGTCGAGTGCGTGAACGTCGAGCACGAGGAGGTCCTGCTGATCCCGCGCTGGGTGACGGCCCGCCGGGTGACGTTCAAGTACGGGCTCGGCCAGGAGTTCATCGACGTTCTCCGGACGCTACACAAGCTGGGTCTGGACCGCACGCAGCCGGTTCGGGTCGGCGGTGTCGAGGTGTCCCCGCGCGACGTCGTGGCGGCCTGCCTGCCCGACCCCGCAATGCTCGGTGACCGGATGCGCGGCAAGACCTGCGCCGGCACCTGGGTGACCGGTCGCGGCAAGGACGGGGAGGACCGGGCGGTCTACCTCTACCACGTGGTCGACAACGAGTGGGCCATGCGGGAGTACGGCGCTCAGGCGGTCGTCTGGCAGACCGCGGTCAACCCGGTGGTCGCTCTCGAGCTGCTCGCCTCGGGGGTGTGGCAGGGCGCGGGTGTGCTCGGTCCGGAGGCGTTCGAACCGCTGCCCTTCCTCGACCTGCTCACGGCGTACGGGTCGCCCTGGGGGCTACGCGAGGGCGGCTGACGCCGACGCCACGGTCACGGCAGCAGGCAGGTCAGCACCGGGCCGCAGACCGCCGAGGCGATGCGGGCCGAGTGGATCTGGCCGCGGCGCCAGGGGACCCGGCGGATCTGGTGGCACTCGAGCAGGCCGACGACGCGACCGGCGCTGCGCACCGGAACCATCAGCAGTGAGCCCACTCCGTCCTCCTGCATCCAGGCCGACTCGTGGGGGTCGGCGCCGTCGGTGCCCAGCACGACCTGCGCCGCCACGTCCAGGTCGAGCACCCGGCGCGTCAGGGGGAAGTCCGCGAGCTGGTAGTGAACGCCCTTGAACACCTCGGGACCGCCGACCACGGCCTCCACGTAGCTGCACCCGGGGTCGAGGTAGGACAGCTCGACGTGGTGGGCGCCCAGTGCGGGAGCAAGGTCGTGCATCGCCGCGGCCAGGTCACCGAGATCGGCCGACGCAGCGATACGGGCCAGCGCGGGCACGAGGCCGCCCGCGCCTGCAGCCGTGTGCTCATGCGTGACCGCGCGGTCCATGGCGCTGTGGCACACCTCCACGCACGCGGCGCTGGCCTGGCGGAAGTCGTGCTCGGGGCGGCCGATGAACCAGCCCTGCCCCTCGGCGACGTCGAGGTCCGCGAGCACCGCGGCCTCCTCGGCGCTCTCGATGCCCTCCGCGCACACCTCCGAGCCGGTGCGGTGCGCGAAGCGGACGATGGCTTCGGCGAGCGCCGCCTTCGCCGGGTCCTCGTGGATCGAGGACACGAGGGTCCGGTCGAGCTTGAGGACGTCGGGTGACAGCGCCATGATGCGGGTCAGTCCGGCATGGCCGTCACCCACGTCGTCGACGGCGATGCGAGCACCGCGGAGCCGGGCGAACGCGAGCGCGGCCACCAACTCGTCCATGTCGGGCACCGCCTCGTGCTCGGTGATCTCGATCTGCACGCCCGAGAGGTCCTGCGGGAGCAGGGACCGCAGCTCCCGGCGGGCGAACGCCGAGGGACTGAGGTTGACCGAGAGCACGGTGCCGGCCGGGCGCCTGGCCCCCCGCTCGAGCGCCTTGATCACGGCGAGCATCTCCAGGTCGAAACCCTGACCCATGGTGGTCGCCAGCTCGAACACCTTGTCCGGGGGAACGCCGGGCAGGTTCGGGAACCGTGACAGCGCCTCGTAGGAGGTCACCGCGCCGGTGGACAGGTCGACGATGGGCTGGAAGACGATGAGGGGGTCTCCCTGCTGCAGGGCGTGGGTCAGCGACCGCGAGACCGCGCCCGGGCGCAGCCCGGCCGTCTCCAGCGTCTGGATTCCCATTCATCTAGAGTCGCCGCTAGTGCGGTCGCAGTGCATGGTCTCCATGCGCCGGTGGCGACCTGCGGATGGCAGATGCGCTGCGGCGGCCTGGTCGAACCGGACCCTCGCCCTGACCCGGGAGGTCTGATGCACGAGGTACGCGGTGTCGTCGCGGGCACGAAGGGTGCCAGGGTCTCGCTCGAGACGGTGCTCGTGCCCGATCCCGGACCGGGAGAGGCTCTGGTGCAGGTGAGGGCCTGCGGTGTCTGCCACACCGACCTCCACTACCGCGAGGGCGGCATCAACGACGACTTCCCGTTCCTCCTCGGCCACGAGGCGGCCGGTGTCGTCGAGTCGGTGGGCCGAGGGGTCACCGACGTCGTCCCGGGTGACTACGTCATCCTCAACTGGCGAGCCGTCTGCGGCCAGTGCCGAGCCTGCCTGCGCGGCCGTCCGTGGTACTGCTTCGCCACCCACAACGCCACCCAGCGGATGACGCTCGCCGACGGCACCCCGCTGGCTCCCGCCCTGGGCATCGGCGCCTTCGTCGAGAAGACACTGGTCGCCTCCGGTCAGTGCACCAAGGTCGACCAACGCGCGCCCGCCCACGTCGCGGGCCTGCTCGGGTGCGGCGTGATGGCCGGCATCGGCGCCGCGATCAACACCGGGAACGTCGGCCGCGGCGACTCGGTCGCGGTGATCGGTTGTGGTGGCGTCGGCAACGGCGCCATCGCGGGCGCCGTGCTGGCCGGCGCGCGGACCGTCATCGGGGTCGACGTCGACCAGCGCAAGCTCGGCTGGGCGAAGGAGTTCGGCGCCACGCACACGGTCGACTCGAGCACGACGGACCCGGTCGAGGCGATCCGGGAGCTCACCGGGGGCCACGGTGCTGACGTCGTGATCGAGGCGGTCGGACGCCCCGAGACCTACGCGCAGGCGTTCTACGCCCGCGACCTCGCCGGCACGGTCGTCCTCGTGGGGGTGCCCACTCCGGACATGCGCGTCGAGCTGCCGATGATCGAGGTGTTCGGACGTGGCGGCTCGCTGAAGTCGTCGTGGTACGGCGACTGCCTGCCCAGCCGCGACTTCCCGATGCTCATCGACCTCTACCTGCAGGGTCGCCTCGACCTGGACCGGTTCGTGTCAGAGACGATCGGTCTGGACGACATCGAGGAAGCATTCGACAAGATGCACCGCGGCGAGGTGCTGCGATCGGTGGTCGTTCTCTGATGGTGGCGTGGATCGAACGGGTGGTGACCTCCGGGACGTTCGAGCTCGACGGCGGCGAGTGGGAGGTCGAGAACAACGTCTGGGTGGTCGGCGACGACCGCGAGGTCATCGTCGTCGACGCTGCCCACGACGCCGCGGCCATCCTCGAGGCGGTGGACGGCCGCAGAGTGGTGGCGGTCGTCTGCACGCACGGGCACAACGACCACATCAACGCCGCGGTCGAGGTCGCGGCCGAGACCGACGCGCCCATCGCCCTGCACCCGCACGACCTGATGCTGTGGGCCCAGGAGTACGACGACCTGCAACCGGACCTGTTCCTCGCCGAGGGTCAGGGCTTCGAGGTCGCAGGGGAGCGGATGGCGGTGCTGCACACCCCCGGCCACTCACCCGGAGCGGTCTGCCTCTACGGCGAGGGGCTGCAGGCCGTCTTCTCCGGGGACACCCTGTTCCAGGGAGGCCCGGGTGCGACCGGCCGGTCGTACAGCGACTTCCCGACGATCATCGCCTCGATCCGCGACCGGCTGCTGAACCTGCCGATCGACACCGTCGTGCACACCGGACACGGTGCGGACACCACGATCGGCGCCGAGGTGGGCCACCTCGACGAGTGGGTCGCGCGCGGGCACTGACCCGCCACGACCAGCACTGGCTCAGCCCAGGGAGGCGAAGGCCTTCTCGATGACCCCCATGCCCTCGTCGAGCAGGTGGTCGGGCATCACAAGCGGGGGCAGGAAGCGCAGCACGTTGCCGTACGTCCCGCAGGTCAGCACCAGCAGGCCCTCGCCGTGGCACGCCTTGGCCACCGCCGCCGCCGACGCTGCGTCCGGCTCGGTGGTTCCCGGCCTGGTCAGCTCGACGGCGACCATCGCGCCCCGGCCGCGCACGTCACCGATCACGTCGCTGCGCGAGGCCAGCTCGTGCAGCCGGGCCAGCATCGTCGTCCCGATCCGGCGCGCGGCTCCGGCGAGGTCCTGCTCCTCCATCGTCTCGATGGCGCCGAGCGCGGCGGCGCAGGCGACCGGGTTGCCGCCGTAGGTGCCGCCGAGCCCACCGACGTGCGGCGCGTCCATCACCTCGGCCCGCCCGGTCACTCCCGCCAGGGGCAGGCCGCCGGCGATGCCCTTCGCGGTCGTCACCAGGTCCGGCACGACGTCCTCGTCCTCGCAGGCGAACCAGTCACCGGTGCGGCAGAACCCGCTCTGGATCTCGTCGGCCGCGAAGAGCGCGCCCGACTTGCGGCACCACTCGGCCAGAGCGGGCAGGAAACCGGGGGCCGGCACGACGAAGCCGCCTTCGCCCTGGATCGGCTCGATCAGCACGCAGGCGACCTCGTCCGCCCCGACCTGCTTCTCGATCACGTCGATGGCCCGCGCGGCCGCGGCGGCGCCGTCCAGCCCGTCGCGGAACGGGTAGCTCATCGGCACCCGGTAGACCTCGGGCGCGAACGGGCCGAACGAGTGCTTGTACGGCATGTTCTTCGCGGTCAGCGCCATCGTCAGGTTGGTGCGTCCGTGGTAGCCGTGGTCGAACACCACGACGGCCGAGCGCTTCGTGGCGGACCGAGCGATCTTGACGGCGTTCTCGACCGCCTCGGCACCGGAGTTGAACAGCGCCGAGCGCTTCTC
>JAVEDG010000107.1 GCA_030841245.1 Actinomycetota bacterium | reverse complement strand
CGACCCGGCGCAGAAACCGGCCAGTTCTCGCCACTCGGTGGCAGGGTCGGAGTTTGACCGGACTCGTCTGCCCGACGATCCTTCGGGCGGGAGGTACGCCGGTGGGCAGCGCACTGGAGCAGGGCCGGGACGCGTTCGATCGGGCGGCCTGGGCGACGGCAGCCGACGAGCTGACCAAGGCGGGCGAGACGTCCGCCCTCGCGGCGCCCGATCTCGAGCTGCTGGCCCAGGCCTGCTACCTCGCCGGCCGCGACACCGAGAGCATCGTCGTCCTCGAACAGGCACACCACGCCTACCTGGCGTCGGGCGAGGTCGCCCGGGCGGCGCGCTGCGGGTACTTGTTGACCATGTCGCTGACGTTCCGCGGCGAAGGCGCTCGCAGTGCCGGCTGGTTGGCCCGGTCTCAGCGACTCGTCGACGAGCCCCCGCTCGACTGCGCCGAGCGAGGCTTCCTGCTGGTGCCCCTCGGGTACGGCGCGCTGTTGGGCAGCGACCCGGCCGCGGCGTACGACATCTTCGAGCGGGCCTTGGAGATCGGGACGCGCTTCGCCGAGCCCGACCTGGTCGCCTTGGCCCGCCACGGCCAGGGCCAGGTGCTGATCCGCACCGGCCAGGCCGCCGCCGGGGTCGCGCTGCTGGACGAGGTGATGACCAGCCTCACGGCCGGCGAGGTGTCGCCGATCACGACCGGCGTGATCTACTGCGCCGTCGTCGAGACCTGCTTCCAGATCTGCGACGTCGAACGTGCCCGCGAGTGGACATCCGCGCTGACCCAGTGGTGCGCCGCGCAACCCGAGCTGGTGCCCTACCGCGGGCAGTGCCTGGTCCACCGCTCCGAGGTGATGCAGTACGCCGGGGAGTGGGGCGACGCGCTGCGTCAGGCCGAGCTGGCCCGCGACCGGCTCTCCGTCCCCGTGCCACATCCGGCACTCGGCGTCGCGATGTACCAGCTCGCCGAGCTGCACCGGCTGGCCGGCCGGTTCGCCGATGCCGAGGCGTGCTACCGGGCGGCCAACGAGCACGGGTACCACCCGCAGCCAGGGCTCGCCCTGCTGCGCCTGGCCCAGGGCCGCACCGAGCAGGCCGTCGCCGCGATCCGTGGTGCCGAGCGCGAGGTGACCGAGCGGCTGGCGCGGAGCAAGGTGCTCGCGGCGTACGTCGAGATCGTGCTCTCCGCTGACGAGTCCGACGGCGACGGGTCGGTGCGCCGGGCGGCTGACGAGCTGTCCGAGCTCGCCTCGAGCATCGGGGCGCCCATGCTTGCCGCGACGGCACTGCACGCGAAGGGCGCGGTGCTGCTCGTCGTCGAGGACAGAGCGCAGGACGCGTTGGAGCCGCTTCGCGAGGCGGCACAGATCTGGCGCAGCCAGCAGGCGCAGTACGACGGCGCGCGCACCCAGGTGCTGCTCGGCATCGCCCGCCGTCTCCTGGGCGACGACGACACCGCTTCGCTCGAACTGGACGGCGCGCGCCGGGTCTTCCAGGAGCTCGGCGCCCGGCCCGACGTCGAACGGGTCGAGCTCGTCATCTCGTCGTCGCGGCCGACCGGCACCGTGGGTGGGCTGAGCCCCCGCGAGCTGGAGGTGCTGCGGCTGGTCGCGACCGGCCGGAGCAACGCGGCCATCGCCGACGAGCTCGTCCTCAGCGACCGCACCGTCGCCCGGCACGTCAGCAACATCTTCGCCAAGCTCGGCCTCACCTCGAGGTCGGCTGCCACGGCGTACGCGTACCAGCACCACCTGGTCTGACCCCTCATCTAGATCCATTCGAGCGGGGTGGGGGCCGCGACGAGGTCGATGGGCAGAAATGCCCACGAGGGCCGGGAACCGGTTGGGTGCTTCGACCGAAGCCAGGACCTGGGCTGATCTCTAGCGTCGGGACAGACGACAAAGGAGATCAGCCATGCAGGCAGACAACGACGAGCTGTACGTCGAGACGATCGTGATCGGCGGCGGCCAGGCCGGTCTCGCGACCGGGTACCACCTCGCGAGGCAGAAGCGCGACTTCGTCATCCTCGACGACCAGCGCCGGGTCGGCGACAACTGGCGCCGGCACTGGGACTCGCTGCGGCTGTTCAGCCCGGCCAAGATCGACGGACTGCCGGGCATGGAGTTCCCGGCCGACCCCAACCACTTCCCCACCAAGGACGAGATGGCCGCGTTTCTGGAGGCCTACCGGACGACGTTCGACCTGCCCGTCCTGGGCGGCTCCCGGGTCCGGACGGTGTCGAAGGCCGGCGGCGGGTACCGCGTCACGACCGTTGACGGCACGGCGTACACCTGCGACAACGTGGTGATCGCGACCGGCACCTTCGGCCTGCGCCCCAACATCCCTGCGGTCGCGGCCGAGCTCGCGCCGGCCATCCGCCAGCTGCACTCCAGCGAGTACCAGCGGCCGGAGGACCTGGTGCCCGGCAAGGTCCTTGTCGTCGGCGCGTCCCACTCCGGCGGCGACATCGCCTACGAGCTCGGGCGGGCGGGCCACGAGGTGGTGCTGAGCGGGGCGATCCACGGGCAGCTGCCCTTCGACATCGAGTCACGGCGCGCCCGGATGATCTGGCCGCTCCTCTCTTTCGCGTGGAGGCACGTGCTGACCCTCAGGACCCCGCCCGGTCGCAAGATGCGCGCCCACATCAGGGCGCACGGCGGACCGCTGATCAGGGTCAAGAAGGAGGACCTCGCAGCGGCCGGCGTCGAGATGACGTCGGCGCGGGTGGTCGCCACCAAGGACGGCAAGCCGATGCTGGCCGACGACCGGGTCCTCGACGACGTGGCGAACGTCGTCTGGTGCACCGGCTTCCGGCAGGACTTCTCCTGGGTCGACCTGCCGATCGTCGGCGAGGACGGCTGGCCGCTCGAGCGCCGAGGTGTCGTCGCGTCGGCACCCGGGCTCTACTTCGTCGGACTGTCCTTCCAGTACGCCTTCATCTCGATGTTCGTCGGCGGCGCAGGTCGCGATGCGGAGTACGTCGTCAAGCACCTGGTCGCGCGGTCCAAGGCCGGCCGTTCGACGGAGGGCCGGTCCGCCGACGGCAGGTCCGTCCGGTCGTCCGCCCCGGCTGCCTGATCCTCGAGGAGCGGGTCCGCAGTCAAACGTCGACGGTGATGTCGAACCACACCGGGGCGTGGTCGGACAGCCCGTCGTTGCCGTCGACGTGGCGCTGCGCCCAGCCGGCGTCGACCGACGCGTGCCCGTGAGCGACGCGTGGCGCCATCACCGAGTCGACCAGCACGTGGTCCATCTGCACCGGTCGCGCGCCGCTCGGCGGGAAACGGGTGGCCCGCTCGGCTCCCCAGCTCTCGAGCAGCGCGTCGACCAGGCCCGCCTCCGCGGCGTGCTCGCGGTACTCGCGGCCCCACGACACGTCGGGCGCATGATCGGTCAGGCACTCGTTGAAGTCACCGGCCGCGACCAGCCCGTCCCCGGCGAGGCCGGCGAGGGTGGCCAGCAGCAGGTCGCTGTCCCACAGCCGGCGCCGCGGGTACGTCGAGCCCGGCCCGCCATCGCGCGGCGCGGGCAGGTCGTGCGGCCAGCCGTACTGCTCCGGCTCGGCCGGATCGGGCGCCGTATGCACGCTCGCGACGGTCACCGGTCGACCGGCGTTCACCCAATGAGCAGCCGCGACATAGCTGCCGTGATAGCTCAGGCTCGGGCACTCGGCCCGGGTCATCGGCTCGAGCACGATGCCCGGCGCCGCGAGCAGTACCGAGCGCGGCCGCCACACGGGCAGCCCACCCCACACCGGCGTGTAGCCGGCTCCGGTCCAGACGCCCAACCACTCGGGGCTGGTCGGCACCTCCTGCGCGAACACCAGCCCAGGTTCCCGGCCGAGTGCCTCGCGAGCCCAGACCGCCATGGCAGGGGCGCGCCTGAGCAGGTGCGGCCCGCCGCAACCGACGTTCACCGTGACCGCGAGCATCTGACCCCCAAGTCGTCGTCGCACCGGCCGTCCCCCCGTGCCGGCGAGGCGTCGGACGCCCGTCGAGCCGCCAGGCCGACCAGTCTGTCAGCCCGTCCTCCAGATGACGTAGACCTTGCGGATCGTCTCGCGCACGTCCCAGGTCCCGCGCCAGCCGTCCGGAGCCACCCAGGTGACCCCGGGCGAGAGCTCGACCGAGACTCCGTCGTCGCCGGTGATGGTCGCCGAGCCGGCAAGGATGTGCATGTGCTCGCCGACGCCGTCCTTGGACGAGGGGAAGACCCCTGGCGTGACCTCCCACACTCCGCACTCGACCACGTCGTCGCGGTACAGCTCGGCGTACGAGGCATTCGCCTCACCCTGGGTGGCCTGGGGCGGGTCCGGGTCCGGCTGCAGCTCCGCCGACATCGCGTCGGCGAGGCTGACCAGTGGCGGCAGAGCGGTCTCGGTCATCGAATGTCCTCACACGTTTGTGACGGGCCCCCGCTCCGGCTCGCCGATCGCGCGCGCAGCCAGCTCAGAGGGTACGTCGGGGGAGCTCGACCACCTCTCTCCGGCGTGGTCGGTGGCGCCCAGCCGCGCGCTGTCATTCGTCCCGATCCGGACCGGTAGTGCATACTGGTCGGGACGGAGCCGCCGACGGCGGCCCTAGGTCAGATGCTTCGTGCGCCGAGGACGGCGCGGGTTCCCCTCTTGTGACGCGGTGGGTTTCCGGCATACCGGCCACCCCGATGTCCCCTTTACGAAGGAACCCTTTCGTGCCCCATGCTCCCGTTTCATCCACCCGTCGGCGTGCTCGAAACGCCCCGACAGCCCCTCGTACCGAGCACCCCTCCCGCCCGGCCGAGCACCCGGTGGTCGCGGCCGGCGACTTCGCCGAGCTCGGGACCCCCGACGCGCTCGTCGCCGTCCTGACCGGCCAGGGCATCGAGGTGCCCACCCCGATCCAGGCGGCCACCATCGCCGACGCGCTCGCCGGGCGCGACGTGCTGGGCCGGGCCCGCACCGGCAGCGGCAAGACCCTCGCCTTCGCGCTCCCGACGATCTCGGCCCTGCGCGACTCCGGCAGTCGACGACTGCCCTACAAGCCCCGAGCGCTCGTGCTGGTGCCGACCCGCGAGCTGGCCAACCAGGTCTCCGCCGTGTTCGCGCCCCTCGCCAAGGCGACCGGGATGCGCACCACGACGGTTTACGGCGGTGTCGGACAGAGTCCGCAGGTACGCGCCCTCAAGGACGGCATCGACGTGCTCGTGGCCTGCCCCGGCCGTCTCGAGGACCTGATCTCGCAGGGCCGCTGCGCGCTCGACGCGGTCGAGGTCACGGTGCTCGACGAGGCCGACCACATGGCCGACCTCGGCTTCCTCCCGGCGGTCACCCGGCTGCTCGGCCAGACGCCTCGCGGGACGCAGCGGATGTTCTTCTCCGCGACCCTCGACGGTGCGGTCGACGGTCTGGCGCGTCGGTTCCTCGACGACCCGGTCAAGCACTCGGTCAAGCCGGTGCAGGCCGAGGTGACGACCATGACGCACCACGTGTTCGGCGTCCGGGTGGCGGACAAGAACGCGGTGGTGACCGAGCTCGCCGCCGGTCAGGGCCGGACGCTGATGTTCACCCGCACCAAGCACGTCGCGAAGAAGTGGGCCCGGCACCTGACCGCGGCCGGCATCCCCGCGGTCGACCTGCACGGAAACCTGTCGCAGGCGGCCCGCGAGCGCAACCTCGCGGCGTTCTCCAGGGGCGACGTGCGCGTGCTGGTCGCGACCGACATCGCTGCTCGCGGCATCCACGTCGAGGGTGTCCACCTGGTGGTCCACGTCGACCCGCCGGCCGAGCACAAGGCCTACCTGCACCGCTCCGGCCGTACGGCGCGGGCCGGCGCCACGGGAACCGTCGTGACGCTGTCCACTCCCGATCAGCGCTCCGACGTCCGCACCCTCACCAAGCGGGCCGGCATCGCCGTCGAGCCCAGGTCCGTCGCACCCGGGGACGCCGCTATCAGCGAGCTGACCGGCCCGGCGGCGCCACGGGTGGAGCCGAAGGCGTCCGACCGGACGCGACCCGATGCACAGCGGAACGATCGGCACCGGAAGTCGCCGCGCAGCCGCAGCCGCGAGGCGGCCAACCGCAACGCGGGCTCGAGCGCCAGCGTTCGTCGTGACGGTGGGCGGGCCGCGGAACAGCGCGGCTCGCGACAGTCGTCGGCGTCCGCGGTCTCGGAGCGCGGCTCGCGCCGCGGCCGTTCCCGCCGGGCCGCGTGATCGACGTGGCCGCCTTCGTGGCCTCCCGCCGACGCCTTCCCAGCGAGCCGACCATCGAGCTGCACGGCGCGATCACTCCGCTCGACGTACCCGACATGCGCCGCCGGCTCTCCGCCGCGCTCGAGGGTGAGCCGCACGACCTGATGGTGGACATGCGCGGAGTCTGGGACCTGTGCCCGAAGGCGTTGGCGGTGCTCGTCGGTGCACACTCACGGCAGCGCAGCCTGCACCGGAAGCTGACGCTGGTGATGGGTCTGGGCTCGGCGACCGAACGCGCCCTGGTGGCCGCCGGAATGCAAGGACGGATGCCGACCGTCAGCGTGGCCGGCTTCTGACCGGTCGTCGGCTCTACCGGCGAACCGGCCGACGTCAGTGGGCCGACTCGCCGAGGTAGGCGGCCGGGTCACTGGTGAAGGCACGCAGGCAGCCACTGCCGCAGAAGTAGTAGGTCGTGCCGTCGTGGTCCAGGTGCAGGGACGCGTCGACCGCGGCCACCGTCATCCCGCACACCGGGTCAGCTGCCGTCCGCACGACGGGCCCTTCCGCCTGCATGGGTCGGCCGGACCCGCGCCGGCGCTCGGCGACGATCTCGGCGAGGATCGACAGCGCGATCTCCTCCGGGGTCCGCGCCCCGATGTCCAGGCCCGCAGGTGTGTGGATCCGCGCCTTCGACGCCTCATCCACATCCAGCGCCGCGAGCACCGACTCACCCCGCTTGCGGCTGGCGACGAGGGCGACGTAGGGGACCCCCTCTGCCAGGGCACCGGTCAGCAGCGGCTCCTCCTCGCGACCGTGCGAGGCGGCGACGACCGCGGCCGGGTGGGCGGCGAGCGCTTCCGCGGTGGCCGGCAGCACGTCGTACCCGACGGCGGCGCCGACGCGTGCCATCGCCGTCGCGATCGGGCTCTCGCCGTCGACCAGCAACACCGCTGCGGGCACGACGGGCTCGAGGAAGATCTCCATGGTCCCGCCCGACAGGCACGGGTTGTGCACCGAGACCGTGCCGGCCGGGTCGACCCGGTCCGGCTCTGGTGCCGGCGTGATGCGGAGCAGCAGCGGGGCGCCGGAGTCGAGCAGGGCCAGGCCCTGCGCGCGCACCGTCGACTCGGCACACGTGCCGCCGACGAAGCCCTCGATCGTCCCGTCGGCGAGGACGATCGCCTCGTCCCCAGGCTTCGCTGAGGTCGGGCGCTCCGCCAGCACGACCCGTGCGTGCACGAAGGGCACTCGCTCGGCGCGCAGCGACGCCGCCCTCGCCGCCACGTCGGCCCGGCTCACCGCAGCACCCCCACTGCGACCGCGGGGAGACGTGGGAGGCATCGGGTGGTCATGTGATGGCCAGGTCCGTCCGCATGGGGCGGCCTTGCATGGCCATCCACACCTGGGCCGGTGTCAGCGGCATGTCGGCGTGACGCACGCCGTACGGCTCCAGTGCGTCGATGACCGCGTTGACCACCGCCGGCGGCGACCCGACGGTCGCTGACTCCCCGACGCCCTTGACTCCCAGGGGGTGGTGCGGCGACGGCGTGACCGTCTCTCCCAGCTCCCAGGACGGGCAGTCGAGCGAGGTCGGCAGCAGGTAGTCCATGAACGACCCGGCCACGCAGTTGCCGTCCTCGTCGAAGGCCAGCGCCTGCATCAGCGCCATCCCGACACCGTCGGCCAGGCCACCGTGGACCTGCCCCTCGACGATCATCGGGTTGATCCTGGGCCCGCAGTCGTCGACCGCGATGAACCGGCGCACCTTGACCTGACCGGTGCCCGGGTCGACGTCGACGACGCAGACGTAGGCACCGAACGGGTAGGTGAGGTTCGGCGGGTCGTAGACCACCGACGCGTCGAGGTGGCCCTCGACGCCCTCCGGCAGCTCGAGCGTCCCGTGGGCCAGCATCGCGATCTCCTGGATCGTCTTGCCCTGGCCGGGGTCGCCCTTGACCTGCCAGCGGTCCAAGGTCCACTCGAGGTCGCCCGGGTCCGCCTCCAGCGACGCGGCAGCCACGATCCGCGCCTTGTCGCGGATGCGTTGCGAGACGATCGCCGCCGCGGCGCCGGACACCGGCGTCGAGCGCGAGCCGTAGGTGCCGAGGCCGAACGGCGTGTTGTCGGTGTCGCCGTGGATGACCTCGACGTCCTCCGGAGGCAGACCGAGCTCGTGCGCGACGATCTGGGCGAACGTCGTCTCGTGTCCCTGCCCTTGCGTCTGCACCGACAGGCGCAGCTGCGCCTTGCCGGTCGGGTGCACCCGCAGCTCGCAGCCGTCGGCCATGCCCAGGCCGAGGATGTCCATGTGCTTGCGCGGGCCCGCGCCGACACCCTCGGTGAAGAAAGACAGGCCGATGCCCATCAGCTCGCCGCGCGCGCGCTTCTCGGCCTGCTCGCGACGAAGCTCGTCGTAGCCCGCCATGTCCAAGGCCTTCTGAAGCGCCCGCGGGTAGTCGCCGGAGTCGTACGACCACCCCGTCTTGGACTGGTAGGGGAACTGCTCCGGGCGGATGAAGTTCTTCAGCCGCAGCTCGGCGGGATCGGCCTTGAGCTCCAGCGCGAGCGCGTCGACCATGCGCTCCACGAGGTAGGCCGCCTCGGTGACCCGGAACGAGCACCGGTAG
>JAVEDG010000224.1 GCA_030841245.1 Actinomycetota bacterium | reverse complement strand
CGGTCGCCGGCAACCAGGCACCGTGGTAGCCGCCGACGAGCAGGGCCTGGACCGGCTCGTTCGCGCCACCGGCTTGAGCCAGCAAGGCGGCCAGCGGCACGCCGTACGGCGCCTCGTACACCCCCGGTCGGCGTACCGCTCCGCTGACGGTGGCGAGGAAGGTGCCGGGCTCCTCGCGGGTGCCCACCTGCCGGAACCACTCCGCGCCGAAGCGCGCGATCAGTGCCAGATGGGCGAGCGTCTCGACGTTCTGGACGAGGGTGGGCCGACCCGACACGCCTGACTCGGCCACAAGCAAGCGCTTGTCCCGCGGCAGGGCCGGCGACCCTTCGACGTGGGCGACCGCGGCCGACTCCTCGCCGGAGATGAACGTGTCCGGGGCGACGTGCAGGTCGACCCGCACCCGGTCGGTCCTGGCCTGGCGCCGTTCGGCCAGCGCGCGGGAGACGGCGTCCGCGGCGGGTCCCTCCGGTGCGTAGACGTGGCCCCGGGTGGCACCGACCGCCTCGATCGCGAGCTGGAGCCCGTCGAGCACCAGGTGTGGGGCGCGGGACAGGAGGGTGCGGTCCTTGGCGCTCGCCGGCTCGCCCTCGGCGGCGTTGGCGATGACCACCGGGCGCTTGCCGCTGCGGACGGCCGCGAGCTTGCGCCAGGTCGGGAACCCGCCGCCGCCGCGGCCGAGCAGGCCGCTCTCCTCGATCGTGGCGAGCAGCAGCCCCGGACCGCCCCGCCACGGCACGGGTCCGAGCAGCTCGGTATGGGCCCGCAGGTCCGGTGCGGCGGCTGCGAGCAGACGCTGGGTCATCGGAGCACGTCCGGGCGGCGATGGGGAGCAGCGGGTACGCCGATGCCGCGACGCCCTCCGGTGGCGTCGCTGAAGCCGGTGGAGGTCCGCCAGGCGACGGCGGCCGCGACGAGTGCCAGGCAACCGGCCGCGATCGCCCGCAGCCACGGCGTACCGGCGTCGGTACCGGTGCCGAGGCTGTGCAGCAGCGCCACCGGCCAGGCTGCGTAGGCCAGCCAGTGCACCGCGCGCCAGGCCCGCACCCCGATCCGGGCCCGCAGCAGGCTGGTCACGATCAGCGCGACCATCATGTCGAGGCCGAGGGTGCCGAGCCCGAGCCAGAGCGGTCGGTAGCTGCCGACGAACGGCAGCACGAGGTCCAGCAGCCTGAGCTGGGCGACGGGGTCGAGCAGCAGCGTCCCGACGTGCAGCACGAGCAGCACGACGGCGAGCAGGCCGGCGTTACGGTGAACTGCGGCGACCGCGAAGCGCGGCAGGCCGGGCAACGGTCTTCCGGATCTCGTCGCTATGCCGAGTGCGACCACCAGCGTGAGGAGCACCAGGCTCACCACCCCGGTGCCGCGCCCGAGGTACCAGAACGCGAGGTCCAGGCTCGACGAGCTCATGCCGCCAGCTCCGTGGGCCAGTCCCCGAGCGTGAGTGCAGCGCCGTCCGCGCGGACGAGCCGCGCCGGCGCGCCGACTTCGCGCAACCAGGCGACGGCGTCGAGCCCCTTGACGATCGCGGCCGTGGACAAGGTGTTGGCCTCGAGGCAGGTCCATCCGGCGACCGACACGTTGTTCCAGACCCGTGTGGCCGGCATACCCGTGCGCGGGTCGAGGACGTGGTGGAGCAGCCGGCGGCCGCGCTGCCACTGCCTGCTGCGGGTGCTCGACGTCGCGAGCGCGCTGCCGGTGGGCAGGGTGACGTGCGCCGGGTTGTCGTCGGGCTGGTCCTGGACGAGGACCCGCCAGGCCGTGGGGGAGGGGCCGGCCGTGGAGATGTCCCCGCCCAGGCTCACCAGCACGCCCACGTCGAGGCGCGTGGCGATCATGGCGGCCACCTGGTCGGCGGCCTGTGCCTTGGCGGTCGAGCCCAGGTCGAGCTGTACGCCGGGAGGCAGCGTCAGCCGGCTGCCCTCGAGGCCCACCTGACGCCAGCCGGGCACCCGGCGCACCCGCAGCCGGACCGGCGGGCCGTGCCGCGGCAGCAGCGAGAGGTCGTCGTCGTAGCCGAGGTCGGCCATCGCCTGACCGACCGTCGGGTCGAGCGCGCCGTCGGTGCGGGCCGCCGCGTCGAGGGCGGCCGCGACGAGTTCGGCGAGCAGGAGGCTGACCTCGGTGGTCCCGGCGCCGTTGGCCGCGAGCAGCACCAGCTCGGAGTCCGGACGGAACCTGCTGCAGGCCAGGTCGACTGCGCCGAGATGGTGGTCCGCGATCGCCCGGGCGGCGGTGAGGGCGCCCGGATCGGTCACGACGAGCCGCGCCGTCGTGCCCCACACCGGCCACTGGTCGGTGCGGTCGTCGACGGGCAGCCCGTCGGTGACTCTGGTCCGCGTCGACATGTGGTCACGACCCGCCCGAGCCGGCCTGCGCGCCGCCGGAGGTCGGGCCCGAGCTGGTCGAATCCGAGCTGGAGCCCGAGCCGACCTTGGGGAAGGACCCGCTGGTTCCTGTGCTCGAGTCGTTGCTTGCGTTCTTCGTCGTGCTGGTCGTCGCGGTACCGCTCGCCGCGTTGGCCTGATGCGCGTTGTGCGCAGCTGCCGCCACGCCGAGGACGCCGGCGGCACTCGCCACCACGAGGCCGCCGGTGAGTCGGCTTACCCGTCGTAGTCCGGTGTCTCGTGTCTTCACGTCGCGTGCCTCCCTCAGCTGTCGACGTCCACCACGTTGCCCGGCCGACATGGGAGGTTCCGCCGAGCAACCTGTGAGCTCCTTGCCCGTTCTCTGGGCCGTTGCTGGGGAGCGCTCGCCCACGCTGCCCGTGGCAGGGTTCGAGGGCTCATCCAGCAACACAACCGGGACAGCAGGGACCGAAGGGACACACCGCGTGCTGGCTCAGTCGGCACTGCGGCCACGTTTGTGTGGCCCAGTCAGATCCGGGGACCGTGCAATCGGGCCGCCCACGGGTCGCTGCCCGTGTGGGGAGTCGTGAGACAGTTTCAGCCGGTCGCCACGGTGGCGTCCGGGCCTCTAGCTCAACCGGCAGAGCAGCGGACTTTTAATCCGTGGGTTGTGGGTTCGAGTCCCACGGGGCCCACCGCCTTTCTACGACGGTCCGAGCCCGC
>JAVEDG010000092.1 GCA_030841245.1 Actinomycetota bacterium | reverse complement strand
TCGGGCTGCACGCGATCGACGCCGTGAGCGAGAACGACTGGGGGAAGATGGTCGCCCTTCGCGGCACCGACATCGAGCTGGTGCCGCTCAGCGACGCCACGACGACGCTCAAGCTGGTCGACCATTCGCTCTACGCCGAGGCCGAGGTCTTCTTCGGCTGAGCTCCTTCTCCCGCGCCGCGTGACCCCTTCGCCGCCCCTCAACCCCATTCGCCGTTGATCATGCAGTAGCTGGTCACCACCGGCGGCGGAGGTTGGCCAGGTTCTGCATGATCAACAGGGGAGGGTGCAGCAGGGTCAGGCTTCAGGCTCATGATCAACAGCTAAGGGGACGGGAGAGCCGCGACGCACCCCGGATGCGCCGCGGCTCACCCGTCCCGTGAGCCGGTACGGAGGCCCTCCGATCCGGCTCACCCCTGCGGGCTGATGACCTCCGCCTCAGCTCGTCACGGCCGCCGCCGCATCGACGATCCCGTAGCCGTAGGTGGGGGTGAACGTCCCGCGCAGACCGACGCCCGGCGTGCGAGCGGTCGAGGTCAGTGCGGTGTAGATCTGGCCGACCGTCCGGCCCTGTGCCGCGAGCAGCGCTGCGACTCCGGACACGTGGGGCGCCGCCATCGAGGTGCCGGCGTACTCGTCGTACGCGCCGCCGTAGCCGCAGGTCGCGCCCGACGTGCTGGTGCCGGCCGGCACCGTCGACACGATGTCCTCGCCGCACACCGGCAGTGAGGACCCACCCGGTGCGGACACGGTATTCAGGTCGGGCTTCACCGGCCCGCTGCTGTACGCCGCGCGCAGCTCGCGCTTGTCGGTGGCCACGACGCAGAGCACGTCGGCGTCGAAGCCCGGGTCGTTGCAGACCGGGATGCTGTCGTTGCCGGCCGCTGCGATGACGGCGACGCCCTTGCTGTGGGCATAGGCGATCGCGTCGGAGAGAGTCGTGTCGAGACCGGTGATGGTCAGCAGCTGGGTGCCCTGCACGCCGCCGAGGCTGAGGTTGATGACGTCGGCGCCGTGGTTGGCGGCCCAGCGCACGCCGTGGGCGATGTCGGGGTAGGAGCCGCTGCCGTTCTCCAGGACCTTGACCGGCAGGATCTTGGCGTCGCGGGCGACCCCAGCGATACCGATGCCGTTGCCCGTGTCGGCGGCCGCGATCCCGGCGACGTGGGTGCCGTGCGCGTCCTCGGCCTGGCCGACGCCGTCGGGTCCCTTCCAGCTCCCGTTGCCGCACGACGGGTAGCAGTTGATGAACGTCGCGCCGGGCAGCAGCTTGCCCTGCAGGTCCGCGTGCCCCAAGGCCACACCCGTGTCCACGACCGCGATGACCGTACCCGCGCCGGTGCTGGTCGACCAGGCCCGCTGGGCGTGGATCTGCTGCGGCCCCCACTGCACCGAGTAGAGCGGGTCGTTCGTCGCGGCGCCGACCGGCGCTGCGGTGACGGCTGCGGCGGTGAGCGCGGCAGCGCCCAAGACGGCGGCTCGCGCCAGTCGCATCATGGTCTCCGTTCGTCGGCTGCAGTGACCAACGACGCGGTGGGCGGCAGGTCACGCCCGTACGCTGGGTGGCGTGACCGCCGACCCGCAGCCGCCGCCCGACCTGCCGCCGTGGCCGGACCTGCCTGCCGCCCAGCAGCCGGCCTGGCCGGATCCGCAGGTCGTCGGCTCGGTCGTTGCCGCGCTCGCGGAGCTGCCGCCGCTGGTGTTCGCCGGCGAGTGCGACGCGCTGCGCGAGCGCCTGGCCGCGGTGGCGAGGGGCGAGGCATTCCTGTTGCACGGCGGTGACTGCGCCGAGACGTTCGCCGAGTCCGGCGCGGACGCCATCCGCAACAAGATCAAGACGCTGCTGCAGATGGCCGTCGTGCTGACGTACGGCGCGCGCGTCCCGGTCGTGAAGGTGGCCCGGATGGCCGGGCAGTTCGCCAAGCCGCGCTCCTCCGACGTCGAGACGCGCGACGGGGTCAGCCTCCCGGCGTACCGGGGAGACGCGGTCAACGGTGTGGAGTTCACCGCGGAGGCGCGCACCCACGACCCGAACCGGCTGCTGCGCGTCTACAACACGTCCGCCGCGACGCTGAACCTGGTGCGCGCTTTCACCCAGGGCGGCTTCGCCGACCTGCGTCAGGTGCACGCGTGGAACAAGGGCTTCGTGCGCGACAAGCCGGCCCACCAGCGCTACGAGGCGATGGCGCGCGACATCGACCGGGCTCTGTCGTTCATGCACGCCTGCGGGGTCGACCCCGAGGAGTTCCGCACGGTCGACCTCTACTCGTCGCACGAGGCGCTGCTGCTGGAGTACGAGAAGGCGATGACCCGCATCGACTCGCGCACCGGCACGCCGTACGACGTGTCCGGTCACTTCCTCTGGGTGGGGGAGCGGACCCGGTCGCTGGACGGTGCGCACGTCGACTTCGCGGCACGGATCCGTAACCCGGTGGGGGTCAAGCTGGGGCCGACCGCGACTCCGGACGACGCGGTGGCGCTGGTCGACCGGCTCGGCGCGCGCGACGAACCGGGCCGGCTGACGTTCATCTCGCGGATGGGTGCGGGTGCCGTGCGTACGGCGCTGCCGGGGCTGGTCGAGAAGGTCAGCGCCACCGGCGCGCAGGTCGCTTGGGTGTGCGACCCGATGCATGGCAACACCTTTGAGGCGCCGGACGGGCGCAAGACTCGGCGTTTCGACGACGTGGTCGACGAGGTACGCGGGTTCTTCGAGGTGCACCGGGCCCTCGGGACGCATCCGGGGGGCCTGCACATCGAGCTGACCGGCGACGACGTGACCGAGTGCCTCGGCGGGTCCGGCGGCATCATCGACACCGACCTGCCGGAGCGCTACCAGACGGCGTGCGACCCGCGGCTCAACCACAGCCAGTCGCTGGAGCTGGCTTTCCTCGCCGCCGAGATGCTCGGCGAGGGCTGATCGGCGCAGCTAGCGGCTCGCATCGAGGAACGCGAGAACCGCCAGGACCCGGCGGTGGTCCTCGTCGCTGCTCTCCAGCCCGAGCTTGATCATCAGGTTGGCGACGTGGGTCTCGACGGTTCGCTCGCTGACCCAGAGCCGTCTGGCGATGCCGACGTTCGTCCGGCCCTCGGCCATCAGCGCCAGCACATCTCGTTCGCGCGGCGTAAGCGACTCGAACGGCGCCTCCTGGCTGCGGGCGCCGATCAGCCGGGCGACCACCTCCGGGTCGAGGGCCGAGCCCCCGGAGGCGACCCGGCGCAGCGTGTCCAGGAAGTCGTCCACGTCGAGGACGCGGTCCTTGAGCAGGTAGCCGAACCGTCCCTCGCTCACCAGGTTCACCGAGTGGGCCGTCTCGATGTGCTGGGACAGAAGCACGATCGCCAGATCGGGGTGGTTCTCGCGCAACGTCCGAGCGGCGCGGGCGCCGTCATCGGTGCCGTCGGGTGGCATCCGCACGTCGATGATCGCCAGGTCGGGCCGCTGGGTGCGCACGGCCTCGACGAGGGCAACGGCGTCGGCGACCCGCGCGACGACGTCGTGACCGGCGTCGGTGAGCAGGCTCGCCAGGCCTTCACGGAAGAGCGCCGAGTCTTCCGCTATGACGATGCGCACGGGAGCACCGCCTCGACAACCGTCCCGTGGCCGTGGCCGCTGTCGATCGCAAGGGTGCCGCCATGTGCTCCGACCCGGTCGGCAAGACCCGCGAGCCCGGAGCCGGGTCGCGGGACAGCTCGGCCGTGACCGTCGTCGCTGATGCGGACCCGCAGCTGCCCTTGGCCGGCGGCGACGTCGAGAGTGATGTGCCGCGGGCACGCGTGCTTGATCGCGTTCGTGATGGCCTCGGCAGCGACGTAGTACGCCGTGGTCTCGAGGTCCTGGTCGAGGTCGGACGCGGTGACCTGCAGCGTGATCGGGATCGGTGTGGAGCTGATCAGATCGGACAGGGCGGGCACGAGCCCGTCGTCCAGGCAGCTCGGCCGGATCCCGTGCGCCAGGCGGCGAAGCTCGCTGACCGCGGTGGCGAGCTCGGTCACGGCGGCGTCCAGGACTCCGGACACGTCGAGGCCGCCGCGCGGCAGGCGTCGTTGTGCGAGCCGCAGCGCCATACCCAGCGACACGAGCCGTTGCTGGGCTCCGTCATGCAGGTCGCGTTCGAGCCGGGCCCGCTCCTCATAGCCCACACGCAGCAGACGGGAGCGGCTCTGGTCCGCCTCGTTCAGGGCGCGCCTGAGCTCGACGCGCAGCCGCACCAGCTCGACGAGAGGTGCGGCGCGGGCCGCGATGTCGCGCAACAGCTCCACCGAGAGAGCGGGCCGGGCGGACAGGAGACCGATCCGCTCCGTCCCCATGGAGATGTCGACGCTGTGCGACTCGGTCGATGCCAAGGGCCGGCCGTCCGAGTCAACCATCTCGTCGCTGTCCGGGATCAGGTAGCCGACGAGCAGGCCGTCGTCGTGGAGGGCCTCTTGCAGGCGGTGCTGCAACTGCTCCGGACGGGCGTGGGCCGACAGCGTCTTGCCGTGCAGCCGGTCGATGGCGGCGTACGCCGCCTTGCGGGCCGGGTAGAGCCAACGGTCGATGCCGCGCTGGACCCTGGCCCGGGCCGGTGCCAGCAGGACCGCGATCAGCGCGGTGGCCGCGACTGCGACGGTCGGTGCGCTGTGGACGAGCACCGTTCCTGCCAGCGCGTCCGCGCCGGTGAACACTGCCAACAGCGCAGCGGTGAAGGCCGCGTGGGCTGCGGTGGACGAGATCACCCGGTCCACGTCGAACAGCTCCGGCCGGAGCACGCCCACCGCCATCAGCGCGGGCAACGCAAGATAGGTCGCCGTGAGGCCGATGGCGAGTACGACGTCGGCGCGGCCCGTCACGGCATAGCTCAGCCAGGTCGCCAGCAGCGTCAACGGCAACAACGCCGCCGCCAGGCCCAACCAGCGGAACTGTCGACGCCGATGGCTGTCGCTGTGGCTGTACTGCCCGATCAGATGCGCCGTCAGCGCGATCAACGTGATCGGCAGCGCTGGAAGAGTCAGCACGGTGAGCGCTGTGGCCAGGCCGGCCGGCATCGTGCCCAGGACATGCGGCGAGAGCTGGTCGGGAGGCAGGAAAGGTCCCGGAGCCGTCGCCGCGACCACCATGAACAGCGCGGCATCCAGCAGGATCGCCGCTAGGAGAAGGCGAGCAGCTCTGCTCCGGAGGCGGCCCTCGGGGAAGTAGAGCAACGGGACGGCGACGACGACGTACACGAGTATCCAGTCGCCCTGGCCGGCGGCCGTCAGGTACGCGTGGGCTGTCCCGTGGCCGGTTGAGACATCCGGCGCGACCGCACCGGTCAGCACGACAGCCGCGAGCAGACCGAGTAGCGCGAGAAGCGGGCCAAGCCGGCTCGCGGGTTGGGCACGGGTGACCAGGATCCCGGCTGCCGCCGGGGTGCCCCCGATGAGCAGGGCGAGCGCCACGAGCCCGGCATGAGACGGGGAGAGGGATCTGCTCAGCAGCCAGAACGCGCTCAGGATCACCGCTGCGGTGAGCACCGCAACAGCCATCGTCAGCCGACGCGGCCACGCCACAGCCCCAGGGTAGGGGCCGACACCCGGGGGTCCGCCTCCGTGCTGACACGCAGGACGGGGCAGGTGCTCGCACCGGCCGTGGTCGCGTGGTGGCTCCGACGCGCCGGGCGCCGCCGGGCGGCATCGTCGAGGAACGGCCAGTCGGCCTCGACGAAAGGGACGACCATGACATCGCAAGTAGACCCCCGCGGCACGGAACGTGCACGCCGGCTCGGACAGACTGCCGCACTGTTCGTCGCACCCTGGTGCTTCGTCCTGTCCAACGCCGGCTACGCCTGGACGGCGCGGCACGGCACGAGCGACATGACCGCCAAGGGAGCGCTCGGCATCGCTGCCGCCTACCCGTCGCTCGGCAAGTGGTCGACCTTCGCCGCGCTGGTCGGATCACTGTTGCTGGTACCCGCTGTCCTCGGTGCCATGAGCCTGTTGCGGGTCAAGGCCACCCGGCTGGGTCTGGTCGCCGGGGCGCTCGTGATCAGCGGCTACATCTGCTACTTCGGCCTCGTCTTCCAGGACCTCAGCACGACGGCCATCGGCCAGCACGGCGGCGCCACGACGGCAAACGTCGCCCTCCTGGACGCCAGCCAGAACCAGCCGCTCTACGTCGGGACTGCCCTCACGTTCGTCCTGGGCAACATCGTGGGCACGTTCCTGCTCGGCGTTGCCCTTTTCCGTGCCCGTGTGGTGCCGAGATGGGCGGCCGTCTGCGTCATGGCCTGGCCGGTCGCGCACATTGTCGGCGGCAACGTCGGCGAAGTGGTCGGGTCGGCCATCGAGGCCGTCGGACTTGCGGCAGTCGGTGTGCAGGTGCTTCGCGGGCGGCGCGTGGTCGCCGAGCCTGCGCCGAGCACGGTCACCACGGCTGCCGCTACCGGCTCGTGAGCCGGACGACGGCTGCGCACCACGGCACGGTCGCTGGAGCCGGCCTGCCTCGCCGCCGAGATGCTCGGTGAGTCCTGAGCCTGGCAGGACCTACGGTGTGGCAGGCCCGTCGGAGGCCCCGAACTGTTGCATGGTGAGCTGCTCGCCCGGTCGGATCCTCCGCACTGTCACCATGTCCTTGATCACCTTGATGTTCCCGATGGCGTCGCGTCGCACGTCCACTAGCCGAATCGGCTGGAGCGCGATACGGCCTGAGTCCAGTGCATCCCGGGCCGTCGTCCCCGTGCCGATCGGCCCGACCGCCACCAGCACGTTCACGGTGTTGGGCCGTTCCCCGGCCGGAGCGGGTCGGGCGACGATCAGGACCCCGACGCCGACGGCGACGACGGCCACGCTCACGACGAGATGAGCCGGCTTGCTGCTTGCCACCCATCTCTTCAAGAGTGGGCTGGCGAGGAACGCGAGGCAGCCCAGCAGCACGATCGCCGGCAGCTAGATGATGACGAGCAGATGAAGGACATCCGGGCCGCCGCAGGTGGAGCTGCTGCCCCAGACTCCGGTCGGTGCGGCCAGCGCCCGATCACACGAGCCCGTGGCGAACTGGGCGAACGCCAGGACCGCCAGAGCGAGGGCCCCCGTGCCGCATGCGGCCCACGCGACCCAGGCCTGGGCGGAGCGTCGCAGGGCCACCGCCACGAGGACGAGCGCCAGCGCCGCGGCCAGCCAGCAGACGACGGCGACCACCCACCAGTCGTCCCCGAGGACCAAGCTCACCGCGCGATCATCACACTTGGGTTGGTGGTCGGCGCGGTCCTATCGCAAGTTGGGCCAGGTTTCTCGACCGCACGCTTTGGACGTCCCGCAACGGCTCGGGCGAGTGCCGTACCAAACGACGGTCCAACGGGTTCGATGGCTGAACGGTTGAGCGTGGCGCCTCTGTCACAACCGGCGTTGAACCGTATTTCGGTACGCATCAGGCGGGGTCCGGTTCCTGCGCTCGCGGTCGCCGGAGGTGGCTACCGTTGAGCGCATGCCGATCGACTTGCGCTCCGACACCGTCACCACCCCGTCGCCGGGCATGCGGGAGGCCATGGCGGCCGCCGAGGTCGGTGACGACGTGTATGGCGAGGACCCCTCGGTCATCGCGCTGGAGCGCCGGGTGGCGGACCTGCTCGGCCACGAGGCTGCGCTGTTCACCCCCACCGGGTCGATGGCCAACCAGCTCGGCCTGCGGCTGCTGGTGCAGCCCGGCCAGGAGCTGGTGTGCGATGCGGAGGCCCACGTCGTACGCGCGGAGCTCGGTGCGGCGGCGGCTCTGTCCGGCATCACCACCCGGACCTACCAGGCCGATGCCGGGCGGCTCGACGTCGAGCGCATCGTCGACCTGATGCGGCCGCAGGCGGGCCCGTACTTCGTCTCCACCGCGGCCGTCGGCGTCGAGAACACCCACAACTTCGGCGGCGGCACCGTGCAGTCGCTGGACGACATCCACGCCTTGCGGAAGGTGTGCCAGGACAAGGGCGTATCCCTGCACCTGGACGGCGCCCGCATCTGGAACGCACACGTGGCCAGCGGCGTCAGCCTTGCGGCGTACGGCGAGTGCTTCGACACCGTGTCGGTCTGCTTCTCCAAGGGCCTCGGCGCCCCGGTCGGGTCGGCGATCGCGTCGAGTGCCGAGCGGATCGCGGCCGCACGCATCTGGCGCAAGCGGCTCGGCGGCGGCATGCGACAGGCCGGCATCCTCGCCGCAGGCGCCAGCTATGCCCTGGACCACAACGTCGACCGGCTGGCCGACGACCACGAGCGGGCGCGGCGCATCGCAACAAGGTTGGCCGACGCGGTGCCCGGTTGCGTCGACCCGGCCGCGGTCGAGACGAACATCGTGGTGGTCGAGGTCGGCGACTCGACTGCGTTCATCGGTCGCTGCAAGGAAGCCGGCGTGCTGGTCGGCGGGCTCGACGCGACCCGGGTGCGGGTCGTCACTCACCTCGACGTCGACGACGAGGGTGTCGACCGCGCGATAGACGTCATGAGCACCGTGGTCAAGTCCTGACGTACTTTGCAGGGCGGCTGCTGCCTGGCCGGTTACTGCATGATCAACAGAGAACTTGGTTGGGATCGTTGGTCTGTCGGTGCTGGAAGGTGAGCAGGGCCAGCGGGGACGCCCAGGGTCAGCGGGGGACGGGGACGGCGGTGGCGGGGCGGCGGCCGAGCAGGGGCGGCAGCTGGCGGACCGCGGCGGCGAGGGTGCGCAGGTCCTCGTCGACCAGCGCCTG
>JAVEDG010000097.1 GCA_030841245.1 Actinomycetota bacterium | reverse complement strand
GTTGAGGTTGATGTCGTTCTCGTCGGAGTCGGCCTCGGTGGACCCGCGGTTGTAGGCCGCTTCTTCCGCCTCGGCCTCGGCGACCAGCACGGCCGGACCGGCCTCGACCGGCTCGGCGACCGGGCCGGCGCTCCAGTTGTCGGTTGCCGCCGGGAAGGGTGCGGGTCCGGTCGAGACCGGTGAGGGCAGAGTCGAGACCGGTGAGGGCAGAGTCGAGACCGGCGCGGACTCGGCCGGGACAGCTGAGGGCTCGGCCAGCCCGACCGGCTGGACCGGCACCGTCGGCTCGGCCGCCTGCAGCGGCGCGGTCAGCTCGGCCGCCGGGGCCTCGAGCTGTTCCGGGACGAAACCGGTCGGGTCAGCGTAGGAGGCTTCGGAGTAGGTCGGGTTCACCGGCTCGCTGGCCTGACCCACGGGTTCCACGGCATACGGCGCCGGCGCCGAGAAGGCGGCGTCGCCCTCGGCGCCGGTGGCAGGCTCGAACGGGCTCGGTGTGCTGAACGGGCTCAGTGACTCGGCGGAGGCCTCTTGCGGCGGTGCCCCGGGCAGGTCGGTCAGCGGGGACGCCGCGACGTAGGAGTAGGTCCAGCCAGAGGCAGGGGTCTCTTCACCCTCGGCCACGGGCGCCGGGCCAGGCTCGAAGGCTCCCGACTCGTCGGCAGGCACCGGTTGGAATCCGGACGTCTCCACGTGCTACCCCTTTCGGCGGACCGGACGCATGCGCGCAGACCGGCGGGCCAGATCCGACGGATCTGTCTCTTGCCTGGAATCGGTAGTCGATGCGGTCCCCTTGAGCGTTGGGCGGGACCTTGCCAAGCCTTTAGACGGCCCGGCGCTCGTCAGACGACGACGCGCAGGATCTCGTCGAGCGAGGTCACACCGGCCACGACCTTGTCGAGGCCGTCCTCGCGGAGGGTCCGCATTCCTTGCTCGCGTGCCACCTTCTCGATGACGGCCGCGGAGGACTTCTCGACCGCCAGCCGCTCGATCTCCTCCGTGACGAGCATGACCTCGTGCAGCGCAAGCCGTCCCTTGTAACCGGTCTTGGCGCAGACCGTGCAGCCGACCGGCCGGAACAGCTGCGGGACCGGCTGACCGTCCTCCCAGGGGAAGCGGGAGGCGATCAAGGACTCGGGGGTCGGCGTGTAGCCCTCCTTGCACTTGACGCAGAGCCGGCGGGCCAACCGCTGGGCGAGCACGGCATCGAGCGCCGAGCCGACCAGGAAGGGCTCGATGCCCATCTCGGTGAGCCGGCTGACCGCGGAAGGAGCGTCGTTCGTGTGCAGCGTGGAGAGGACGAGGTGACCGGTCAGGGCGGCCTCGACCGCGATCTGGCCGGTCTCGTGGTCGCGGATCTCACCGATCAGCACGATGTCGGGGTCGGAGCGCAGGATCGACCGGAGCGCCGAGGCGAACGTGAGCCCGGCCTTGGGGTTGGTCTGCACCTGGTTGATCCCCGCCAGCCGGTACTCCACCGGGTCCTCGACCGTAATGACGTTGACCTCGGGCCGGCTGACGATGTTCAGCGTCGCGTAGAGCGTCGTGGACTTGCCGGACCCGGTCGGGCCGGTGACCAGGATCATGCCGTAGGGCTTGGTGAAGCTGCGGGAGTAGCGCTCGAAGTTGCTGTCGGAGAATCCCAGGTCGGACAGGTCGAGACGCGCCGTGGAGTTGTCCAGGATGCGCATGACGACCTTTTCGCCCCATACCGTCGGCAGGGTCGCCACGCGCAGGTCGACCTTGCGGCCGTGCGCGGTGACCGACAGCCGCCCGTCCTGCGGGATCCGCCGCTCGGCGATGTTGATGTCCGCCATGATCTTCAGCCGGCTGATGACCCCGGATTGGATCGCCTTGGGCGAGCGCATCACTTCGTGCAGCACGCCGTCGATCCGGTACCGGACCCGCAGGTCGGTCTCGGTCGGCTCCAGGTGGATGTCCGAGGCGCGGTCCTGGATCGCCTGGGTGATCAGCAGGTTGACGTACTTGACGATCGGCGCGTCCTCGACGATCTCCTTGACCTTGGAGAGGTCGTCCTCCTCGTCGGAGGTGTCGATCGCGCTGGACAGGTCGTCGAGGTCGGAGTCGGCGCGGTAGTAGCGGTCGATCGCGTTGGCCACGTCCGCGCGAGTGGCGACGACGGGCTTGACGTCCATCCCCGTGAGCGAGCGGATGTCGTCGATCGCGAAGACGTTGGCCGGGTCGGCCATGGCGACGAGCAGGCGCCCGTCCTCGAAGCCGATCGGAATGGCCGAGTGACGACGGCACACCGCGCCCGGCACGCGGCCGATGGCCGAGCCGTCGACCGCGAAGTCGCCGAGGTCGACGAAGCGCAGCCCGATCTGGGTGGCCAGGGCAGCGACCAGCTGAGACTCGGTGAGGACGCCCTGTTCAATCAGCACGCGTCCGAGGGCGCGGCCGACCCGCTGCTGCTCCTCGTACGCCGCGCCGAGCTGGGCCTCGTTCACCAGGCCACCCTCGAGGAGGATGTCGCCGAGCTGCTTCACCCGTGATCCTTCCTCGTGTGCCATCGACGTCGTCACGGTCACGCGGTCCTCTCGGGGGATCGAGTCGCCCCATCCGTGCATCGGGTGCGCAGAGCCGCTCCTGAAGGAAGTTGCGCCCGGTCAGGCCGTCGCCGCCGCCAGGCCGGCGACCAAACCCATCGAACGGGCCAGGGACGACCCCGCCGCAAGGACTACCTCGGTTCCGTCGGAGAAGACCAGATGGACGACCGAAGGCGGCTCGGGACGCCGGTGCCGGCCCCCGCGCAGCAGGTCGAGACCCCAGGGACCGTGGTCCGGGGGAGCCGGTGAGTCGGGTGTTGCGGTCATCGGGCGCTCAGGCGCGGACGGCCTCGGCCTCGACCTCGTCGAGGACGGCGTAGAGGAGGGCCAGCAGCACGTTCTTGACCGACTCCTTGTCGGTCGCGTCGCACGGCATGATCGCGATGTCCTGCGGGATCTGCAGGTCGGTGCGCACGCGGTCGACCAGCTCGTTGTCCGTGACGGCGGCGCGGTTGAGGGCCACGACGTAGGGCACTCGGGCCATGTTGCGGAAGGTCTCCAGGATCCCCGCCGCCTCCGCGACCGACTCGGGCCGGTCGGCGTCGACGAGGAGGAGATAGCCGATCATCCCCTCGCCGAGGATCTCCCACATGAAGTCGAAGCGGTCCTGACCGGGAGTTCCGAACAGGTACAGAACCAGGTCGCGGTCGATCGTGATCCGTCCGAAGTCCATCGCGACGGTGGTCTCGGCCTTCCGCTTGCGGGTCGAGTCGGTGATGCCGCGCTCGGTGGACAGCACGGTGATCTCGCTGATCGTGCGGATCAGCGTGGTCTTGCCGGCCGCGAACGGGCCCGTCACGACCACCTTGACGGCCTGGCCGCCGCGGCGTCGGGTTCGAGGAGTCGCCATGGCTACAGCCCCCTGACCCCGGCGATCAGCCGCAGCATCAGGCTGCGGTTGACGCTCGGGTCCCGCTCGATGACCGCCGAGGCCGGGTCGACGGCGACCGCTGTGGCCCCCACGACCTCGCCGACCGGTGCGGGTGTGGCGACGTGCACCGGGCGGGTGCCCGACGGCACGTGCTCGTCGGCGAACTCGGCCTGGCGCTTGGGCAGGAAGGGTTCGGCCCGCGGGGGCACCACGTCACCAGGGACGTGCGCACCGCCGAGCGTGGGGGTCTGGGCGGCGAGAGAGGCAGTGGCGCGCCCGGGCTCGTCAACGCTCTCGTCGCTCTCGTGGTCTCCGATGTCTTCGCTATGGGCGTCCGCAGCCACCACCGGTGCGTCGGCGGTGCCCAGGTCCACGTCCGGTGCCGGCTCGGGATCGGCCGACGCGGCGGGTGCGGCCTGCCGAGGCACCTCCGGCACGGGAGGCGCGGCGGGATCGCTGCGCTCCTCGGTGACGGCAGGAACGGGGGTGAAGGGTGCGTCCTCCAACGGAGCCAGCAGCCGCTGGCGGCGGATCACGACGCCGACGTGGTCCAGGTCGGCGTCCGCGCGCACCTCAAGCAGGCCACGGTCGACCAGTGACGCCAGGGTCGAGACCACGGCGTACTGCCCGCTGCCCGTGAGGTCGACCAGCTCCACGACGGTGCGACGGCCGTCCACCAGCGCCAGCAGCGACCACTCCTCGCGAGTGACCTGCGGGTCGCCCGGCGGCAGCAGCGGCATGCTGAGCACCGCCTCCGGCGACGTCACGACCTGCGAGACGCTCTCCCAGCCCTCGCTTCGGGCCTCGGCGTCGGTCACCACGCCCTCGACGGGCAGGGTCACGCCGACGTCGTCCGGGTTCGCCTCGTCGACGACGAACGCGAAGTCGCCGTCCGACCAGCGCAGCAGGTCGAACACCGCGTCGACCGCCTGGTCCTCGACGGCCTGGCGCAGCAGCGCGGCATCGAGCGCCTCCTGCTCGAGCAGGGCCTTGACCACGCCGACGCCGTCACCGGACGCCGCGCGGCTCACGGCCGCCACGAGGGCCTCGTCAGCGACCGCTCCCGCACCGATCAGGCGCCGCGCCAGTGGCTGGCGCGAGCTGTCGGCGGAAGCGCCGGTGACCTGTCCGCCGGTGAAGAAGACGACACCGTCGCGCCCCTGGTGGGCCAGGTGAAGGCCGCCCGTCTTCTTCGTGTAGCTCAGCAGCTGGAAGATGTCGGGCAGGCTGAACGCGTCGAGCGACCCCTCGAGCTTCACGTCAGATCCAGCTCGGGGACTCGACCGGGCTCGTGTCGGTCTGGCCGGTCGGCCAGCCGCTCTGGGCGACGACCTGCAGCGGCACGGGCGCCTGGTCGGGCACCTGGTCCGGCACCTGGTCCGGGACCGCGTCCTCGACCCGCAGGACGTCGGCCAGCGCGGCAGCGGCCCGGCGGACCTCGAAGAGCATCAGGCCGACCTTGGCGCCTTTGGCGGCGACGGCCACCAGGACCGCCTCGTCGTCGGCGGAGATCAGGAAGACGGTCCCGTTCTCGCCCTCGACGTAGACCTGGGAGAGCTCGCCTCGGCCCAGCCCCTCGGCCGCCCGCTCACCGAGGGAGAGCAGGGCCGCGCTCATCGCGGCAACCCGGTCCTCGTCCATCCCCAGCGGGAGGGCGGAGGCCATCGGCAGGCCGTCGAAGGACACGACCGAGGCAGCCTCGATCTCGGGGACCTGGCCCACGAGCTCGGCAAGGATCCGGTCCATCCGGGCCGACCGGCCCTCGGCGTACGGTTCGCTCATCAGTCCCACCCTCAGCGCGGCTGGTCATCAGTCCGGGTCATCGGTCCGGTCACGGACCTGGTCTCACTAAGGCCCATCGGCCGTGACGCGCCCGGGCTTGAGCGCGGATCAGCGTGGCGGGTCCGGCCGCTCGGACCGCCGGGCGGCCTCGAGCGCCTGCTCCCCCACCGACAGCAGCAAGGGCACCAGTGACGCCTCGTCCAGTGCCTGCCCGGTCATCAGCTGCAGCTGCCCGGCGGCCTGGCGCGCCAGCAGCTCGACCCCTCCGACGACGGTCCCGCCCGCAGCCGACCAGGCGTTCGCCAGCCGGGTCGGCCACGGGGCGTAGACGACGTCGACGAGCAGGCCGGGACCGGCCGGCGCCTCCAGCAGGTCTGCCGCGCCGGGCGGCGTCGTGTTGACCACGACAGGGGCCCCAAATGCGTCGCCGGGCTCCTGCCACGGCCGCACCTCGAGGCTGACGCCGAGCGCCTCGCCGACGGCCGACAGCTCCCGGGCTCGTCCCGGCGACCTGGCGACCACGACCACGTGTGCACCCAGCGTGCCGAGCGCAGCGACCGCGGACCGCGCCGTCGCGCCCGCGCCGAGCACCGTGGCTGTCGGCGCGGCGCCCATCCGGGCGCGAACGGTGCCGGCCAGCCCGGACACATCGGTGTTCTCGCCGTGCCGGACGAGCCGGCGCCCGTCCCAGCGCAGGACCACGGTGTTGACCGCGCCGACGCCGCGGGCCAACGGCGCCACCGTGTCCAGCAGCGGCAGGACCGTCGCCTTGAGCGGCATGGTCAGCGACAGGCCGGCCCACTCCTCGCCGAGCGAGTCCAGGAACCCCGGCAACGAGGCGCCGTCGACGTCGAACGAGTCGTAGGTCCAGTCGTCGAGCCCGAGCGTGCGGTACGCCGCGCGGTGCAGCGCCGGTGACAGCGAATGTGCCACCGGCGAGCCGAGGACGGCCGCCCGGTGCCGCACCGCGGGGGTCACTGGTTGGACTGCAGCTCGCTCTTGAACCGCAGGAACTCCTGATAGCTGCTGGTGAACTTCGTGGTCCCCTTCTGGGGGTCCGTGGTCACGAAGTAGAGCCAGTCCCCCGGCGTGGGGTTGACCGCGGCGCGGAGCGCGGCCAGGCCGGGTGAGTCGATCGGTCCGGGCGGCAGCCCGGCGTTCTTGTAGGTGTTGTACGGCGAGTCCACCCCGAGGTCGGCAATGGTGACGATCTGCTTGTCCGCCTTCAGCGCGTAGTTGACCGTCGAGTCCAGCTGCAGCGGCATGCCCTTGGCCAGCCGGTTGTAGACGACGCGGGCCACCTTGCCGAAGTCGCCGGGCCGGCGAGCCTCCGCCTCGACCAGGCTGGCGATCGTGACGATCTCCTCCGGGGTCCGGTTGGTCCGGGTCACGCCCGCCTTGTCCGCCGCGGTGCTGTAGGCGGCGAAGAGCATCTTGAGCACATCGGGTGCCTTCTGGTCCGGCTGCACGTCGTAGGTGGCCGGGAACAGGTAGCCCTCCGGGTTTCCCTTCGCATAGGCCGGCAGGCCGAGCGCCTGCGGGTGCTTGAGCGCCTGCTCGAGGTCCTGCAGCGGCAGATGGGCCCGCTGGGCGATCAGCTTGACGGTCTCGTCCAGCCGCAACCCTTCGGGGAGTGTCACCCGGGTCTGGATCCGGGCGGACGGGTCCAGCAGGGCGGTCAGGGCGTCGGCCGCCGCCATCTTGCGCTGCAGGTCGTAGAAGCCGGGCTGGATCGTCGATGAGGCAGGTTCGGCGTTCGCCACGGACAGGAAGGCGTCGACACTCTTGATCACGTCCTCGGACCTGAGCGTCCGGGCGATGTCGGCAACGGTCTGGCCCGACTTGACCTGGACCTGCACGTGGCCGGTGCCCGGGCCCGGGTAGTCCGGCGCCGGGCCGTGGAACAGGCCGGTCAGCCTCGAGCTGACGCCGAACACCGCTGCCGCCGCCCCGCCGACCAGCGCGAGCACGACCAGCAGCGCGATCAGCACCGCCAGCAGGCCGCGTCGCTCTCGCCGCCGGCGGCGGCGCGGACCCGTCGGCTTGTCGTCTTCGGTCCAGACCGAGAGGTCCGTCATGCCCTCACCTTCAGCTGCCCCTGTCGTCGTGGTCCTCCGTCGGCCCCGTGGCCGGGCCCACGATCCGGCCCGGTCCGGCCCCGGTCGCCCGCTCGGCGTCCAGTGCCCACTGCAAGATGATGGCAGCCGCGGTCTGGTCGACGACGGCACGCCCTCTTCGCGTGTCTACCCCGGTCGCGTGCAACGCACGCTGGGCGGCCACGGTCGAGAACCGCTCGTCGACGACCCGCACCGGGACCCGGACCGTTCCGGCCAGCGCCTCGGCATACGCCAGGACCGCCTCGGCCGCCGGTCCGGGACGACCCGACAGCGACGTGGGCAGCCCGAGGACGACCTCCACGGCGGCCCGCTCGGCGACCAGGTCCGCGATCTCGTCGAGGTCGGCCCGGCCCTTGGCGCGCCGCACGGTCGTGAGCGGGGTCGCGACGAGCCCGTCGGGGTCGCTCACCGCGACCCCGATCCGGACCGACCCGACGTCGACCCCGATCCGGACCCCGCGCCGAGCCGGCGCCATCAGCGGCTGCCGGTGACCAGCGCCCCGATGACGTGCTCGAGCCGCTGCAGCGCCTCCGGGACGCGAGCCGGGTCGCTCCCGCCGCCCTGGGCGAGGTCGTCCTTGCCGCCCCCGCCACCCCCGAGCACCGTGGCCGCCTCCCGCACCAGGTCACCGGCCTTGACCCCCCAGGACCGCGCCGTCTCGTTCACCGCCACCACGACGACCGGCCGGTCCGTGGTGACCGTCGCCCCGGCCACGACCGCAGGCCGATCCGGCGCGATGCGACCACGGACGTCCAGGACCAGCCGGCGCAGGTCCTCCGCCGAGGTCCCGTCGGGCACCTGGTGGGTGACCAGAGCGACCCCGAACACGTCGGTCGGGTCGGCGGCCAGCGCACCCGCGGCCTCCAACACCTGACCCGATCGGAGCTTCTCGAGGTCCTTCTCGACCTCGCGCAGCCGGGCCGTCAGGGCTGCGACCCGGTCCGGCAGCTCGTCCGGCCGCACCTTGAGCGCCTCGGTGAGCTGGGCCACGAGCGTGTGCTCGCGCGCCAGGAAGGAGAAGGCATCGACACCGACCAGCGCCTCGACCCGACGGACTCCCGCTCCTATCGAGGTTTCGCCCAGCAGCTTGACCACACCGAGCTGCCCCGACCGGCGGGCGTGCGTGCCCCCGCACAGCTCGCTGGCCCAGTCGCCCACCGAGACGACCCGGACCCGCTCGCCGTACTTCTCGCCGAAAAGCGCCATCGCCCCGCGCTCCCGGGCCTGCTCCTGGCTCATCACCTCGGCCCGCACGTCCAGGTCGGCCGCCAGGACCTCGTTGACCTCCTGCTCCACGTCGTGCAGCACCGAGGGAGGCACAGCGGACGTCGCGGAGAAGTCGAACCGGAACCGGCCCGGCGCGTTCTCGGAGCCCGCCTGGGTGGCGGTGTCCCCCAGCGCCTGGCGGATCGCCTTGTGCACGAGGTGGGTCGCGGTGTGCGCCCGGCTGATCGAGCGGCGCCGCTCCACGTCGACGTGGCTGTGGGCCGCGCTCCCCACGGCCACCTCGCCGGACAGCACCCGGCCGCGGTGCACGATGAGGCCGCGCAGGGGGGTCTGCACGTCGAGGACCTCGACCTCGGCACCGTTCTCCAGCCGGACCCGGCCCTGGTCGGCGAGCTGGCCGCCGCTCTCGGCGTAGAACGGGGTCCGGTCCAGCACCAGCTCGACCTCGTCGCCCGCGGCGGCCGCCGGGACCGGCACGCCGTCCTTCAGCAGCCCGGTGACCGTGCCGTCGGTGACGACCTCGTCGTAGCCGGTGAAGGTGGTCGCGCCTCGTTCGACCAGACCGCTGTACGCCGAGAGGTCGGCGTGGCCGGCCTTGCGGGCGGTGGCGTCGGCCTTCGCCCGGTCGCGCTGCTCGCGCATCAGCCTGCGGAACTCGTCCTCGTCGACGTGCAGCCCCTGCTCGGCCGCCATCTCGAGGGTGAGGTCGATCGGGAAGCCGTAGGTGTCGTGCAGCTGGAACGCCTGACGCCCGCTGATGGCGCCGCTCCGCTCACCTCCGCCGCCGGTCTCGGCGTGCTGCTCGGCGTGGCGCGCGTCGTGGACGAACTGGTCGAAGATCGCGGTGCCAGAGCGCAACGTGGAGTCGAACGCCTCCTCCTCCGCGTAGGCGACCGCCTCGATGCGCGGGAACTCGCGCGTGAGCTCGGCGTACGACGGCGACATCGCCTCGAGTGACACCGGGAGCAGCGCGGGGAGCACCTTGTCGTCGACGCCGAGCAGCCGCATCGAGCGGACCACTCGCCGCAGGAGGCGGCGCAGGACGTAACCGCGGGCCTCGTTGCTGGGCGTGACCCCGTCACCGATGAGCATGAGAGCGCTGCGCACGTGGTCGGCGACGACACGCATCCGCACGTCGTCCTCGTGGTCGGCCCCGTAGCGCCGGCCGGCGAGCTCGCTGGCCCGCTCGAGCACCGGGTAGACCTCGTCGATCTCGTACAGGTTGTCCACGCCCTGCATCAGGAACGCCACCCGCTCCAGCCCCATGCCGGTGTCGATGTTCTGCGCCGGCAGATCACCCAGGATCTCGTAGTCACCCTTCTCCGGCCCGGTGGCGGCGCCGCGCAGGAACTGCATGAAGACGAGGTTCCAGATCTCGAGGAACCGCTCCTCGTCGACGACAGGGCCACCGTCCGGCCCGTACTCCGGTCCACGGTCGACGTAGATCTCGCTGCACGGCCCGCAGGGGCCGGGGACACCCATGTCCCAGAAGTTGTCCTTCTTGCCACGCCGCTGGATCCGCTGCTCGGGCAGGCCGGCCACGCGGGCCCAGATCGAGGCCGCCTCGTCGTCGTCGTGGTAGACGGTCACCCAGATCTTGTCGGGGTCGAAGCCGTAGCAGCCCTCGCCCTGCGAGCCCGTCACCAGCTGCCACGCCAGCTCGACCGCGCCCTCCTTGAAGTAGTCGCCGAACGAGAAGTTGCC
>JAVEDG010000434.1 GCA_030841245.1 Actinomycetota bacterium | reverse complement strand
CGGCGCGGCAAGCTATCGACAAAGCGCGGGAAGCGATCCGCGGTGGAGGGGAGGCTCCTGCGCTTTCGGCGATAGTCGGCGACGCGGAGGAGATTCTTGCCGAGCGCGACCGGGCCCACTTGAGCGCGGTCATCAACGCTACCGGCGTCCTCCTCCATACGAACCTCGGACGATCCCCACTTGGCGACGCCCAACTCGCTGCGATCGCGAAGGTCTCGAAGGGATATTCCAATCTGGAGTTCGATCTGCAAACCGGGAAACGGGGAAGCAGGTACCAGCACGCCGCCCGCGCGGTGGCCGAAGCAACGGGGGCCGAGGACGCCGTCGTGGTCAACAACAACGCCGCGGCCGTTCTGCTAGTCCTCGCCGCGCTTTGCGCAGGACGCGAGGTGATAATCAGCCGCGGCGAGCTGGTCGAGATCGGTGGGGAGTTCCGCATCCCGGATGTGATGAAGGCGGCCGGCGTTCGTTTGGCCGAGATCGGAACGACCAATCGCACGCACATAGCCGATTACGAGAGAGCGATTACGCCCGACACTGCCGCGATCTTGAAGGTGCACCCGTCCAACTATCGGGTCGTGGGCTTCGCTTCGTCGGTCGCCGCTCGAGAGGTGGCGCGACTCGCGCGAGGCCGCGGGCTCTTGTTCTTGCACGACCTGGGATCGGGATTGCTCGACGCTTCCTCCGACGCCACTTGGGCACGCGACGAACCTACGGTCCGCGCGGCGTTGGAGGAAGGCGCCGACCTCGTAACGTTTTCTGGGGACAAGCTCTTGGGCGGCCCGCAGGCCGGCGTCATCGCGGGGCGCGCTCAGCTGATCGGCCGCCTAATGGGCCACCCTCTCCTCAGAGCACTGCGCGTCGACAAGATGACCCTGGCCGCCTTGGAAGCAACCCTCAGCGCCCACGCGGATGGATCCTTGTCCGACCTTCCGTTATGGCGTATGGCTGGCGCGGACCAAGGTGAGCTCGAGGGACGCGCCAAGAGCGTCGCGCTCGAGGTGGGCGAGCGGCTGGGCGCCGGCTTCAAGGTCGAAGCGGTCCCCTCGGAAGCGGTCTTGGGGGGCGGGGCGGCTCCGGGCCGGGAGATCCCGTCGTGGGCCGTTGCCGTCTCGCATGGAGAGCGGAGTGGCCCCGAGCTCGAACGAGCCATGCGGCGGGCCGATCCTCCGGTCGTCCCAAGAGTGACGGACGATCGCATCCTTCTGGACCTGAGAACAGTGCCGGCGGATCTGGATGGAACGCTTGTAAAGGTGTGCTGCGAGGTCCTCGGTTGAGGGACCACCCCTCACGCCATCTAGAGCATTATTGACACGCACACCTACCAAGGAGGATCCATCATGCGAACAGTCGCGAAGGTCGGCCTGGCGATCCTCTTGCTCGGCGCACTCGCGGCTCCGGCACCGGCCGCGGGACCCGATCCCGTAGAGCCCTACCGTCAAGGGGACACGTCGATCGTTGCGCTCAACATCTTGCCGCCCGGTCAGGGAAGGTACTTGAACTCAGCCGAAGAAGCTCAGGCGCAGGCGAACGGAACCCAGCCCGCCATGAACACGAATCAGATGGACCTTTACACCTCACTCATCAAAGGCGCACCGGGCCTAACGGCCGTCACCTTGTCGGACTTCTTCAAAGACGAGTCCTTCGGAGTAAAGCCCGAGGACGTCGACCGGCAATATTCGCCCCGGCCCGGGGTAGAGGTCATCAGGGACAAGCCATACGAGGTCCCGCACGTATACGGCGTGACGCGCGCAGACACGATGTTCGGAGCCGGATACGTGAGCGCGGAAGACCGCATGTTCATGATGGACGTCCTACGACACATCGGCCGCGGGAACTCGTCCGAGTTCCTTGGAGCCAGCCCTGAGAACCTTGCGATGGACCGGCAGGTTTACAAGAGCGCGGGCTACACCGAGAAGGAACTGCAGAAGATGATCGATCGACTGCCCAAGATCGATCCGAAGCGGGGACCCACCGTCGTGAAGGACCTTCAGGATTACACGGACGGTGTCAACCAATACTTCAGCGAGGCGCGCCAGGACCCGACGAAGCTCCCGGCCGAGTACCCGGCCCTCCAACTCGTCCCACAGGATTGGAAACCCACCGATACGGTTGCCGTCGCTTCGTTGATCGGCTCGCAGCTGGGGGTCGGAGGGGGGGCCGAGCTGCAGAACGCTCGCTTCCTCGAGAAGTTGCAGAGGACGCACAAGAGCCGGCAGAAAGCGCAAAGCATCTATGACGATTTCCGCGTGCTTAAGGACCCCGAGGCACCCACGACCACGAACCACCTCTTCCCATATCTGACCGACCTCGGCCCGGTGAACCCGAAGTCGATCGCCATGCCGGACCATCCGGGGCGGGTCGTAAGGAGCGCGGCGTCGGCCGCAAGCGTCGTGACCGGTCCGTTCGGCCCGATCAACGTCTCGTTCCCCGATGGGATGAGCAACGCCTTGCTTGTCGGCAAGAGCCTCTCTAAGACCGGCCATCCCTTGGCCGTGTTCGGCCCCCAGACCGGGTACTTCTCTCCCGAGATCCTGATGGAGATGGATCTCCACGGCCCGGGGATAGCAACGCGGGGCGTCGGCTTCCCCGGCATCTCCCTGTACACGCTTATCGGCCGGGGGACCGACTATGCCTGGAGCGCCACCTCCGCGAACGGGGACCAGGTTGACACGTTCGCCGAGAAGCTATGCCGGCCGGACGGCTCTAAGCCCGGCATCCATAGCGCCTATTACTTGAAGGACGGCAAGTGCACGAAGATGTACAAGCGCACCGACTCGTGGGCCGCCAAGCCGACCGCAGGCGGGCAACCGTGCCCCGACCCAAGCTGCGTCGAGGTCAGCATGACGACCCGCCGCACGGACAACGGCATCGTCCAAGCGAGGGGTCGCGTGCACGGCATACCGGTCGCGTTCGTGCACGACCGCTCGAGCTTCAAGCGCGAGGTCGATTCGGCCCTTACGTACTACGACATGGCGAACCCCAACCACATAAACGGGCCGAAAGACTTCCAGCGGGCGTTCGGGAGGTTCGCGTTCTCGTTCAACTGGTTCTACCTCGACAAGAAGCACATCGCGTACGTACGCGGCGGTTACTACCCACACAGGAGGAAGGGGACCTCGGACTCACTGCCCCTGTGGGGAACCGGCAAGTGGGATTGGAAGAAGAGAAATCTGTCCTACGCGGAGCTCGCCAAGGACATCGACCCGACCAAGGGATGGATGACGTCCTGGAACAACAAGCCCGCACCCGGCTGGGGAGCGGCG
>JAVEDG010000071.1 GCA_030841245.1 Actinomycetota bacterium | reverse complement strand
GAGCAGGGTCGTGAACGGGAGCCCGACCACTGCGTCACCCCAGTCGAACACCCGGTAGCGCCCGTCGCCCACGAAGGCGTTGTTGTCGTGCAGGTCGTTGTGCTGCAGCGTGGGCACGATGCCCGAGGCGGCGAGCTCGTCGCACATCTCGGCGTACGCCGGGAGGTCGGCGCGCAGCCGGCCGAGCTGCTCCGGGCCGATGTCGGGCAGACCGAGTGCCATCGCCGACGTGTCGTCGAGCAAACCGCGCAGCAGGTCCGGCAGTCGCTGGGGCGTGTGATCCGGCACGCCCAGCAGGAGCAACTCGTCGGCCCTGGCCGACAAGACGCGCTGCAGCCCGGCATACTCCACCAGCAGCTGTTGCCACTCAGCGAGCGGCGTGGCTCCTCCGCGGGCGTCGCGCAGGGTCGCACCGCCGTCGCGCATCAGCAGCCAGCCGCGCGCCGCGTCGACCGCGACCGGTGCCACGACGTCCTCGGGCTGCCACTCGGCCAGGGCGGCGACCAGCCCGGCTTCGTACGCCGAGGCCGCGCCGTTCGCCTTCAGCCAGAGCCGGCCCTGGTCGGTCTCGACGTGCAGCACCGTGCCCCAGGAGCGCACCCGCGACTGCTCCAGCGGCCCGGCAGCGACGATGCCGGCGGCGGCCAGCCGGTCGCCGAGCCACTGATCGAGCTCGGCGCGCCAGCCGGCTTCGAGCCACTGCGGGCCGCGCTCGGCGTCGGTCAGGTCGAGGAAGGACACGGCTGGCTGCCTAGGCGGGCCGGGTGAAGACGACCTTGCCGAACACGTCGCCCTCGGCCATCCGGGCAAACCCGTCGCGCGCCTCCTCGAGCGGGCGCACCGAGTCGATGACCGGCCGGACGCCGGTCGCGGCGAGGAAGCGCACCAGGCGGCCCAGCTCGTCCCGCGTGCCCATCGTCGAGCCGACCACCCGCAGCTGCAGGAAGTAGATCCGGCGCAGGTCGGTCTGGGCGGCGAAGCCGCCGGTCGCGCCCGAGACCACCAACGTGCCGCCCTGGCGCAGCGACTTGAGGCTGTGGTCCCAGGTGGCGGCGCCCACGGTCTCCATCACCGCGTCGACCCGCTCGGGAAGTCGCGCACCGGCCTCGAACGCCTGGTCGGCGCCGAGCTCGACGGCCCGCTCACGCTTGGCGCCGTCCCGACCGGTCACCCACATCCGCAGCCCCGCTGCCCGGCCGAGGGCGACCAGCGCCGTGGACACGCCGCCCCCGGCGCCCTGGACGAGGACGGTCGCCCCCGGCGACACGCCCGCCTGGGTGAAGAGCATGCGGTACGCCGTGAGCCAGGCGGTCGGCAGGCAGGCCGCCTCCTCCCAGGTCAGCTCGCCCGGTTTGGGGACGACGTTCCACCTGGGGACGCCCACGACATCGGCCAATGTCCCGTCGTACCGCTCCGAGAGCAGTGAGCGTTTCGGGTCGAGCGTCTCGTCGCCGCGGTAGTCGGCGTCGGCGATCACCGAGTGCACGATCACCTCGTCGCCGTCCTCGGTCACGCCGGCCCCGTCGCAGCCCAGCACCATCGGCAGCTGGTCCTCGCTCAGCCCGACCCCGCGCAGGCTCCACAGGTCGTGGTGGTTGAGCGCGGCGGCGCGAAGCCGCACCTGGGTCCAGCCCGGTCGCGGCTCTGGGTCTGGTCGTGCGCCGACCTCGAGGCCGGAGAGCGGGTCGTCGGCGTCGAGCCGGGCGGCATAGGCGGCGATCATCCGGCCAACCCTAATGAGCCCCGGACCGTCGCTGCCGACCCCACGTACCCGGCCGGTACCGCGGCGCGAGAAAACTCGAGATACATCTTGACTTTCCACCGTCGCGATATATCGTGTTCCTCACAGACGCGATACATCTCGACTTGGAGGACTCCATGACCGCCACCGCCACCACCTACCGCACCACCAGCACCAGCACCGGCACCGCCGCCACCGCGGACCCCGAGCCGGCCGGCACCGCCCCGCACGGCTGGATGGGCCGGGCTTGGTTCACCCTGCGCAACCGGTCCCAGCACGACCTGGTCGGGCGGCGCCGAGCCCTTGAGGCGACGCAGCGGCTGACGCTGGACGTCCCGACGATGAGGTTCTGAAGGGCCGTGCGCGTCCCAGCACCTCGGGATTCCCACGATCTCGGCGCCAGTACAGGGAGCAGGGCTCAGCGGCGGGCCACGCCGTCGTGGCGGGCCGCAGCCGCCACGGCGCCCGCGACAGCAGGCACCACCCGAGGGTCGAACGGGCTGGGCACGATGTGGTCCGCCGCCAGGTCGGTCCCGACCACGTCGGCCAGCGCGGCCGCGGCCGCGAGCTTCATCCCCTCGGTGATCGAGGAGGCCCGTACGTCGAGGGCAGCCCGGAAGATCCCCGGAAAGGCGAGCACGTTGTTGATCTGGTTCGGGAAGTCCGACCGGCCGGTCGCCAGCACCCGGGCGTAACGCCCCGCGACGTCGGGGTGGATCTCCGGCTCGGGGTTGGCGAGTGCGAAGACGATCGCGTCGGGAGCCATCGACGCGACGGCCACCTCCGGCACCTGGCCTCCCGACACCCCGATGAAGACGTCAGCACCACGCAACGACTCGGCCAGCGTGCCGGTCTGGTTGTCTTCGTTGGTCGAGGCGGCGAGTAGGCGCTTCACCTCGGTGAGGTCGCGACGGCCGCCGTGCACCACGCCCTTGCTGTCACTCACGACGAGGTCCCCGATGCCCGCCTCGCGCAGGATGGTCGAGACCGCCACCCCAGCCGCTCCGGCCCCCGAGATCACCGCGCGTAGGTCGGCCAGCTCCCGCCCGGTGACCTTGGCTGCATTGCGCAGCGCTGCGAGCACGACGACCGCGGTCCCGTGCTGGTCGTCGTGGAACACCGGGATGTCCAGGCGCTCGATCAGCGCCGCTTCGATCTCGAAGCAGCGAGGGGCCGAGATGTCCTCCAGGTTGATGCCACCGAAGGCAGGAGCGATCCGGGCCACCGTCTCGACGATGTCCTCGACGCCGCGCGCGTCCAGACAGATCGGCACGGCGTCGACGCTCCCGAACTCCTTGAAGAGCACGGCCTTGCCCTCCATCACGGGCAGCGCTGCTTCCGGTCCGATGTCGCCCAGCCCGAGGACCGCGCTCCCGTCGGTGACGACGGCGACGACGTGCGACTTCCAGGTCAGGTCGTAGACCTGGCCCGGGTCAGCGGCGATGGCCTGACAGACCCGCGCCACCCCCGGTGTGTACGCCAGCGAGAGATCGTCGCGGTCGCGCAGCGGCACGGTCGAGACGGTGGCCAGCTTGCCACCCCGGTGCAGCACGAAAGCCGGGTCGCTCGGGTCGGGCTCGGCGGAAGGGTCGGACACCTGGCGTCCTTCGCTGGGAGGAACCATGCGCGGGTCGTCGGGTCGGACGGACGCGGGCTTGGCAGCGGGGGTCACCCGGATCGGGATTCTGTCACGGCCCGTGCGACTGATCCGAGCGGGGGTGGCAGGATTCCGGTCACAGCACCGGACCCCCTGCCCTGCTGACCTGACTCGAGAGGTTCCAGATGACCCGGCACACCACCATCGCCCTCGCCACCGCAACGGCGGCAGTCCTGGCGCTCAGCGCCTGCGGAGGCGGTAGCTCGTCGACGACGAACGACAAGCCGGGGGCCGGGAAGCAGCAGGTCGACAAGGCGCTCGCCGCCAAGGTGCCGGCCGCGATCAAGTCCGACGGCACGATCACGATCGGGGTCGACTCGACGTACGCGCCGAGCGAGTTCGTCGACACCGACGGCAAGACGGTCATCGGTTTCGACGTCGACCTGTTCAACGCCGTCGCCGCCAAGCTCGGGCTGAAGACCAAGTGGGTGAAGGCGCCGTTCGACTCGATCATCATCGGCGTCAACTCCGGCAAGTACGAGATCGGCGTCTCGTCGTTCACCATCAGGTCGGACCGCGAGAAGCAGGCGAACATGATCAGCTACTTCAACGCCGGCACCCAGTGGGCCACCAAGAAGGGTGACCCGACGAAGATCACGCCCAACAATGCGTGCGGCCACAAGGTCGCGGTGCAGAAGGCCACCGTGCAGGTCGACGACCTCACCGCCCGGTCGAAGAAGTGCACCGACGCCGGCAAGAGCGCCCTCACCATCGACCAGTACACCGGCCAGGACGAGGCGACCGCCGCTGTGGTCTCGGGCAAGGACGACGCGATGCTCGCCGACTCCCCCGTCTGTGCCTATGCCGTGAAGCAGGCCAAGGGCCAGCTCGAGCTGCTGGGCAACATCTACGACTCGGCGCCCTACGGCTACGTCGTGTCCAAGAAGCAGACCGCTTTCGCCGACGCGATCTCCAAGGCCGTCCAGGAGCTGATCGGCTCAGGCGACTACCAGAAGGCACTCGCCAAGTGGGGAGTCACGAAGGGCGCGATCACCCAGTCGGAGGTCAACCCGTCCGTCGGCTGACGCAGACGGACGCCGAGGTCGGGGCGGCTCAGGAGGACGAATGACCGTGACCGGGACCGCCACGAGCCGGGCCGAGCCGGAGGCCATCAAGGCGATCCCGGTCCGGCACCCGGGTCGTTGGGTCGCAGTGGTCGTCATCGCGGTGCTTGCCGCGATGTTCGTGCACATGCTCGTGACCAACCACGCCTTCCAGTGGGGCTTCATGCGGGACAACGCCTTCCGCCCCCCGGTGCTGGAGGGCGTCAGGACCACGGTGCTGCTGACGGTCTGCTCGATGGCCATCGGCATCGCGCTCGGCATCGTGCTTGCCGTGATGCGCCTGTCGGACAACCCGATCCTGCGGTCGGCGGCCTGGCTGTTCGTCTGGTTCTTCCGAGCGGTGCCGCGCTACGTGCTGCTCACCCTGTGCGGCAACCTCGGGATCCTGTTCTCGCAGTGGCGCTTCGGCGTGCCGTTCGGTTCCCAGATCGCCTCCCTCCTGGGCTTCGACTCGAGCCTGACCGTCTTCGGGCTCGACAGCAACGCGATCGCATCCGGCTTCACCGCGGGCCTGATCGGGCTGGCACTGTCCGAGGCCGCCTACATGGCCGAGATCGTGCGCGCCGGCATCTCGTCGATCGACGCGGGCCAGACCGAGGCGGCCCAGGCGCTCGGCATGAGCCGTGGGCTGACCACCCGTCGGATCGTCCTGCCGCAGGCGATGCGCGTCATCGTGCCCCCAACGGGCAACGAGACGATCGCCATGCTCAAGGACACCTCGCTGGTGGTTGCCGTACCCGTGTCGATCGAGCTGTTCTTCCAGCTCGAGGCGATCGGGTCGCGGACGTTCCAGATCTTCCCGATGCTGGTCGCCGCCTGTCTCTGGTACCTCGCTCTGTCCAGCCTGCTGATGATCGGGCAGTACTTCCTGGAGCGCCGCTACTCGCGTGGCTTCGGCGGCGAGCGAAGCCAGGCAGTGGCCGTCCCGACGGTGGGCGGGAACCACTGATGACGGAGCACCGGGACGGCAAGCCGCCGATGGTCAGGGCCGAGCAGGTGCACAAGTCCTTCGGACACCTCGAGGTGCTCAAGGGGATCGACCTGGAGGTCGAGCCGCGGGAGGTGATGTGCATCATCGGGCCGTCGGGATCGGGCAAGTCGACCTTCCTGAGGTGCATCAACCACCTGGAGAAGATCA
>JAVEDG010000061.1 GCA_030841245.1 Actinomycetota bacterium | reverse complement strand
CCTGTGCCCAGAGCGTCAACGGCGGTGGCGCCATTGCTCGTGGCGTAGAGGTATCCCGCCAGGAGAGCGTCGCCGGCACCGACGGTTGACAGTCGTGCGGGAATCGGTGCTGTGGCGTGCGCGATCGTCGATGACGACACCAGCAGGGCGCCGTGACGTCCTAGGCTGACCACTACCGTGCCGACACCACCGGCGACGAGCGCCACTCCAGCGGTGTGCACGTCGCCGAGGGTCCTCAGCGAGCGACCAACGAGCTCCTCGAGCTCCTCGAGGTTTGGCTTGATCAGGTCGGGCCCCGCCGCGACCGCGTGTCGCAGGGCCGGGCCGGACGCATCGATCGCCACACGGACGCCTGCCCCGCGGCACTGACGCACCAGTCCGGCATACAGGTCGTCGTCGACACCTGGAGGAAGGCTGCCCGAACCCACCAGCCAGCTGGGATGCTCCGCCAGCGTGGCCACTGCGCCTGCTAGGAGTGCCGACAGCTCGGGACCGGTGAGGACGGGACCCGGCTCGTTGATCTTGGTCGTTGTCCCATCCGGTTCTACCAGCGCGAGGTTGGCGCGGATCGAGCCTCCGATGGGCACGATCCTGACGTCGATATCAGCCTCCTCCAGGAGGTCGGCCAGGAGATGCCCCTGCGGGCCGCCACCGGGAAGCACGGCCAGGGTACGAGCCTTGTGCGCGGTGAGGGCGCGGGAGATGTTGACTCCCTTGCCGCCGGGGTCGATCCGGCTTGCGGTGGCCCGGTGCACCTCGCCGCGCTGCAGGTCGGTGATCGATACCGTGCGGTCGACGCTCGGGTTCGGGGTCAGCGTGACGATCATGCCAGTACCATCTCGGGGCCGAGCGCCTCGATCTCCGCAGCGGTCTCGGGGTCGAGCCCACTGTCGGTGATGACGGTGGCGATGTCGGACAGGTCGGCGAAGCGGCAGAAGTGGTCGACGCCGATCTTGGTGCGGTCCGTCAGCACGACGCTGCGCCGGGCAGCGCTGATCATGGCTCGCTTGGCAGCCGCCTCGGACTGGTCCGGGGTGGTCAGACCACGCTCCATGGACAGCCCGTTGGTGCCCATGAAGGCGACATCGACAAATACGTCCTGCAGGGCGTTGGTGAGCCACGAGCCCACTGCGGCGAGCGTCCGGCCGCGCACCCGACCGCCGAGCACGTAGAGGGAGAGGTTCGGCTGTTTGGCCACCAGCGTGGCTATCTCCACCGAGTTGGTGACGATCGTCAGCTCCCGGTCATGGGGAAGCTGTTCGGCCAGCCTCAGTGTGGTGGTGCCGGCGTCGAGCAGCACGGTTCCCTCGTCGGGAAGCTGGGCGAGTGCCGCCTTGGCGATGCGCTCCTTCTCTGCGACGAACCGCTCCGAGCGCGTCTCGACTCCGGGCTCGAACCCGAGGCGCTCGACGGGGATGGCGCCTCCGTGCACCCGACGCAGAACCCCGTGCCGCTCGAGGATGGTCAGGTCCCGGCGAACCGTCTCGGGGGTGACGTCGAGGGCTTCGGCCAGGGCGTTGACCTCGACTCGTCCCGCTTTGCGGGCACGGTCGAGGATGTGCTGCTGGCGTTCCTCTGCGTACATGGTCTCTCCCACCTCGAATCGGCTGGTGAGACCTTTATAGACGCTCGGGGGTCCAAAGTAAAGAGAAACAGAAAGAAAACAACGAAAACGGAAGTCTGAGTCGGTCCGTTGGGTCGAGGCGAGCCCTACCTGTCAGGCGCCAGGGTTTCGGGATTATGGCGTCCGAAACTGCCGTAGTGCGCCACCTGGTCCAGTCCGCGAAGGCCACGTCTGAGGCTCGCGCTCTTGGGGTGCGGCATGGCATAGCCCATCGACACGACGCCCACGAGCTTGCGGTCGCGGGGAATGTCGAACGCCGCGAAGACGTCAGCGTGCTTGTCCGGCGGGGTTCCGAAGAAGCAGGCGCCCAGACCCTCGTCGACCGCGGTCAACAGGATCATCAAAGCCGCCATGCCGGTATCGATGTCCCAGTAGCGAGCCGGCCAGTGAGCCTCATCCAGGTCTGTCCAGCCCTTGTCCGGCTCGGCATAGCGCCGCAGGTAGGTGCCCTCGTCGGACAGACACAGGATCAGGGTGGGGGCGGTCAGCAGGCCCATGAGCCAAGAGTCCGGCTCGTCATCAGGGTCGGCGGTGGCGGCCCAGTAGGCCTCTCGATGCTGCGTCATGGTGAGCACCAGGAAGTCCCAGCCCTGGCTGAAGCCGGCGCTCGGAGCACGGATCGCGTTGCTCAGCGCGGAGGTGATGACCTCGGCGGGCACTGCTCGCGCGGGGTCATATCGCCGGACCATCCGGCGGTTGCGCACGACGTCGGTGAACTCCACCGCGTCACTCTTTCACGACCTGGGGTCAGTCCCTGAGCCCCGGGAAGTCGGACTCCCAGAACTCCATCGTGCTGGCCCTGACCGGCGCGCTGTCACCACCCGCGGCGGGCGCCGGACTGCCGTGGACCTCCTGCTCGCGCCCACGGAGCTCAACGCGGCGGATCTTGCCCGAGATGGTCTTGGGCAGCTCGGCGAACTCGATGCGACGAACCCGCTTGTATGCCGCCAGGTTCTTGCGGGCGTAGGCCAGAATCGACTCGGCGGTCTCTGCCGTGGGTGAGTAGCCCGGCGCCAGCACGACATAGGCCTTTGGCACGGAAAGACGCGTCGCATCCGGCGAAGGCACGATGGCCGCCTCGGCGACGGCGGGGTGCTCGATCAGCACCGACTCGAGCTCGAACGGGCTGATCCGGTAGTCCGAGGCCTTGAAGACGTCATCGGCGCGGCCCACGTACGTGATGTATCCGCGGGCATCGCGGGAGGCCACATCACCGGTGTGGTAGGCGCCGTCTCGCATGGACTCGGCGCTCTGCTCGGGGTCGCCGTGGTAGCCGACCATCAGACCGACCGGGCGGCCGCCGGGGCCGGTAAGGCGCAGGCAGAGCTCACCCTCGGCGTGGTCACCGACCTGCTCCTGCCCGGTTGCCGGGTCGAGCAGAACCACGTCGTAGCCGGGCAGCACCCGTCCCATCGAGCCGGGCACGACCTCCTGCCCCGG
>JAVEDG010000087.1 GCA_030841245.1 Actinomycetota bacterium | reverse complement strand
TCGCCGGAGGACGGCGGCATCTATCTGGCCCTCCGATCGGCGGGGCGCCAGTGGGAGCTGCCGAGCTGGGTGGAGCACTACCGGCTCACTCCATCGGACTGGCCCGACTTCCGTGCCGCGGTACGCGATGCGCTGAGCGACGGACCGTTGACCGTCACCGAGCTTGGAGACGTGCTCACGAAGCGCCACGTGTACCGGCACCTGAAGCCGGTCTTCGACGAGGGCGCTGGCACGCTGATCAAGCCGCTGACATGGCAGGGGGACATGAGTTTCGGTCCGCCTCGCGACGGACAACACACGTTCCAGCGCCTCGACAGCAACCCACGGTGGCACCCCATCCCGAACGTCGACGACGCGGGTCCGCGCGCCATACTGGCCTACCTCCGGACGTACGGGCCGGCGACGCTCGACCACGTCCATTACTGGCTGGGCAACGGCCTGAGCGCGGGCCGCAAACGGCTCAACAACTGGTTTTCCGGACTCGGCGACCGGCTGGTCGCGGTCGACATCGAAGGCACGGCGGCGTACGTCGTGCGCGAAGACCTCGACGCGCTTGAAGCGGCGCTGCCATCGTCTGAGGCGGTGCGGTTCCTTCCCGGGCACGACCAGTGGGTGATTGGTCCTGGCACCAAGGACGTCCACGTCACCCCATCGCCAAGGCGGGACGCCATAACCCGCAAAGCCAACCCAGTGATCGTCGACGGGGTCGTGCGCGGGACTTGGGCGCGAAAGGGCGACGAGCTCACGGTCACCTGGCTCGACGAGCGGCAGCGGCCCGACGAGCCCATCGAGGAGGAGGCCGCACGACTGGCCGGCATTCTCGGCCGCGATCTGCACGTGAGGCTGACCTCATAGCTGACCGTCGAAGAGCCACCGTCCTCTGGGGATCGACCGACACCGCTCGAACCGCGGACGTCGGCTACTGATTCGGGTAGCCGATGGCGGACCTCACTCCCTTCGCGGCGGATTGGCACACGTGGGCAACGCGCCCGCACGTCAACCGACCTGCTCGAACAGGGACACGATGATCCCTTCGGGACCACGTACGTAGGCCATCCGCACGCTGTTCTCGTACTCGCCGATGCCGCCGACGAGCCCGTACCCTTCCGCAGCCACCGCATCGACGGCCGCTGCGAGGTCGCCGACCTCGAATGACACGTTGCGCAGGCCAAGCTCGTTGGGCATCGCTGTGGGCGATCCGGGCAGGTGGTCAGGCGTGATGAAGCTCGCGAGCTCCAGGCGGGACCCTCCGTCGGGCGGCCGCAGCATCGCGATCTCACAGTGCGCGCCCGGGATGCCGCAGACGGTCTCCACGAACTCGCCCTCCACGGATCCGGTGCCCTCGACCTCGAGACCCAGTCGGACGAAGAACGCCGTCGCCGCCTCGAGGTCCGCGACGGTGATGCCGATGTGGTCGAACCGTTGGACGTGTGCCATAGGACCTATTCTTCAACGGTTGTCTACGCCCGCACCCGCAGCATCTGGGGGTCGTACATGGGACGGATCGAGGGAGTGACGGGGTACGTCTTGCCGGCGATCTCGATGGTCCAGTCGGCGCCCTCGACGTACGCCTTGTCGACCGGCTCCCCCGCGTCGACCATCACCAGTCCGACCGCTCCCCCCAACGTGTGCCCGTACGACGCGGCCCGCACGTAGCCGACCGGCTTGCCCTCGCGTGACACCGGCTCGGCGTGGAACAGCAACGGCTCCGGGTCGTTCACCAGCACCTGCAGCAGCCGCTTGGTCAGCGGGCCTTCGGCCTTCTTCGCCAGCACCGCATCACGACCGATGAACGACGGCTTGTCCAGGTCGACCGCGAACCCGAGGCCGGCCTCGAGCACCGAATCGGTATTGTCGATGTCGTGGCCGTAGTCGCGGTAGCCCTTCTCCATCCGCAGGCTGGCCAATGCCTTCAGCCCGGCGTGCCGCAGCCCCATCGGCTCCCCGACCGACACCAGCCGGTCGTACACGTGCGTCGCCTGCTCGGCAGGGATGTAGAGCTCGTAGCCAAGCTCACCGAGGTAGGTGATCCGGATGCACAGCACCCGGGCGAACCCGATGTCGATCGTCCGTGCAGCCCGGAACGGGAACGCCTCGTTGGACATGTCCGCCGCCGTCAGCGCCGCCATCACCTCGCGCGACCGCGGCCCCTGCACGTTGACCTGGCAGTAGCCGCCCGACACGTCAGTGACGAACGCGTGCATGTCGCCGACGTGGCGGCGCATCCACGTCTCGGCGTGCCGGTGCGCCGTGTCCGAAGCGACCACCCAAAAGTCGTCGTCGCTCAGTTTCGTGACGGTGAGGTCGGCCTCCAGCTTCCCGAAGTCGTTCAGCCACTGGGTGTAGGTGATCAGTCCCGGCTCGGTGTCCACCGAGTTCGCCGAGATCAGGTCCAACAGCCGCCCCGCGTCCCGACCCTGCACCCGGAACTTCGACATGAACGACATGTCCATCGCGATGACACCCTCGCGGCAGGCCTTGTGTTCGGCCGCCCAAGACTCCCACCACTGTGGCCGGCCCCAGGTCAGGGGTCCTGGGTCGGGCGCCAAGCCGTCCAGCGTGTACCAGTCCGGCCCCTCCCACCCGCTCACGTCCTTGAAGTAGGCGCCGCGCGCGGCCAGCCGGTCGTGCAGCACCGACCGCTTGGAGTCGCGCGCGGTCTTCATCGACTTGTTGGGGTAGTGCGTCTGGTAGACGTTCCCGAGCGACTCGACGATGCGGCTTCGCAGGTACTCCGGGTTGGCCTGGTAGGCGTGCAGCCGGTCGATGTTGAACCCGGTGATGTCGACGTCCGGCTGCCCCGTCGTGATCCAGTGCGCCAGCACCCGGCCGAGCCCGCCGCCCGTGAGGATGCCGATCGAGTTCAGCCCCGCCGCGACGAAGTAGTTGCGCAGCTCCGGCGCCTCCCCCACCACCGGTTGCAGGTCGGGCGTGAACGACTCCGGCCCGCAGAAGAACTTCCTGATCCCGACATCGGCGGTCATCGGGATCCGCGTCATCGCCTTCTCGAGGTAGGGCCCCATCCGCTCCCAGTCCGGCGGTAGCTCGCCGAACGAGAACTCCTCCGGGATCCCGCCCACGTTCCACGGCGCGCACACCGGCTCGAACAGCCCGAGCAGCAGGCCGCCGCCCTCCTCACGGTAATAGCCGTAGGACCCCGGGTCCTCCAGCACCGGCCAGTCGCGCGAGACCTCCGGGATCTCCTCGGTCAGGAGGTAATAGTGCTCGGCAGCCTGCAGCGGGATCGTCACCCCCGACTTCGCGCCGAGCTGCCGCGCCCACATGCCAGCGCAGTTCACGACGTACTCCGCCTCGATGTCCCCGTACGCCGTGCGCACC
>JAVEDG010000084.1 GCA_030841245.1 Actinomycetota bacterium | reverse complement strand
AGGTCGTCGGCCTCCCGCGGAGTGACCGAGCGGGTCAGGCCCGCCTCGGCCGCGGCCCGCTTCGGCGCCCCGGCGGCGAAGAACGCCGCCCACTCGCCGAGCTCGGGCGCGACCTGGGGCAGCAGGGTCCAGACGTTGCGCGGCCGGCGGGTCGCGCTCGGCCTGGTCCGCACCGCGAGCACCGCGGCCGCGGTCCGCAGCGCGGCGAGGTGGGCTGCCGCGAACCGCTCGGTCGGCATCGTCGCCACCAGCGCGGCCACCACGTCGCGGCGGGCGGTCTCGAGCAGGTCGACCGCGGCCCCCACCATCGGGGGTCGCCGGACGAGCTGGTCCCGGTCCGCGCCCGACGTCCGTGTCGCGCCGGACGTCCGTGTCGCGCCGGACGTCCGTGTCCCGCTGGCCCGTGTCCCGCTGGCCCGTGTCCCGCTGCCCGGTGTCCCGCTGCTCCGTGTCATCGCGCCCTACCCCTTCAGTCCATCGTGCGCAGCAGCGTCCAGCCGCTGCCCGTGGTCGCCGCCCAGTCGAAGCAGAGGTCGTAGACCCCGCTCCCGTGCGTCCGCCCGGGGCTGGCCTCCACCCGCCACACCTCGCGCTCGCCGCCGAACGACCCGACCGACCCCGACGGGGCCGCCGGGTCGGTGGCCAGTGCCGAGGACCCGTCGACGTCCGGCCCGCGCACCGGCCCGGCCGGGCGCTCCCACCAGGAGCTGGTCTCCACCCAGCGGTCGAGCACGCCGAGCACGGCGTAGTGGCGGCCCCGCCACAGGAACTGCGCCGGCTCCTCATCGCGGCGGTTCACCTCCACCGGGTCGTCGTAGCGCCGGGTCATGTGCCCTCCTCCGGGGTCGGTGCCGTCCTGTCCTGTCGTCGGCCAGCGGGGTGACCCGCCCGGGAGGCACGGGGGTCGAGGTCCGTGGGGCTCCCGGGACGGGCTCCGCTGGTGCCCAGGCCGGCCGCGAACCTCCCGAGCATTGTTCGAACATCTGTTCGAACGTGTCCAGAGTAAACCCCGCCACCGACACTTCGTCAAGGCCCCCGCTGCGCTGCCTTCCGTCCAGGCCGACCGCTGCCTTCCGTCCAGGCCGGCGGCTGCCTCCGTCCAGGCCGGCGGCGGCCCTCCGGTTCCAGGTCGCCGGCTGCCCTTCGGTTCCAGGCCGACCGCTGCCCTCCGGTTCCAGCCCGCTCGCTACCCTCCCGCCGTGGCCACACCAACGCCGTCCGAGGTCCCGCTCCCGGCCGGAGCCGAACGGGTCCGGCTCGCCCTGTCCGAGCAGGGGGCCGACCGGGCGAGCGCCGGGGTCCGGCTGCTGGACGACTCCGCCCGCACCGCCGCGGAGGCAGCCGCCGCGCTCGGCGTCGGCGTGCCCCAGATCGTCAAGTCGATGGTCTTCGCCGCCGACGGCGTCGCGGTGCTCGTGCTGACCGCGGGTGACCACCGGGTCGACCCGGCCAAGGTCGCGGCCCTGCTCGGCGCCGCACAGGTCGAGCGCGCCGACCCGGACCTGGTCCGGGCCGCGACCGGGTTCGCGATCGGCGGGGTCGCCCCGGTCGGGCATCCCGGGCCGCTGCGCACCCTGGTCGACGTCGATCTCGCCCAGCACGAGGTCGTGTGGGCGGCGGCCGGTCACCCGAAGGCGGTCTTCCCCACGACGTACGACGAGCTGCTGCGGATCACCGCCGGCACCCCCGCCGAGGTCGCCTGACCCCTTCCCCCCGGCGGAGATCCTTGTCTCCGTGCGCGATGGCGCAGTGGACTGCGTGACAGCGCACGGGGAAGAGGATCAACGGCGTTCAGGCGGGTGCGGGTGCGGCGGACCGGCGCCCGTTCACCCGGCGTACGGCGAGGCTGCCGCCGCCGAGCAGCAGCGCCGGTCCCCAGGCGAGCAGCGTCGTCAGCGCGACCGCACCAAGGGCAACCGACCAGGTGATGCCGATCGAGGCCAGCCCGACGACGAGCGCACCGTCCTTGGGGCTCGCGCCCTGCAAGCCGGGCACGATCGCCGCGACCTGGCTGGCCCCGAACACCCCGATGAGCTGCAGCGTCCCGACCTCCTGGCCGAGCCCTTCGAGGCTGCCCATCAGCAGGGCGAGCATCGTGAGCTGGTAGCCGATCGACAGGGCGATCCCGGCCAGCACGACCTTCGGGCGCGGCAGCGGGCGGCGGGCCATCAGGCCCGGCTTGTGGCGCCGGACCAGCAGGGCCCCCACCAGGACTGCCGCGGCCAGTCCGACGCCGGCGACCAGGACGCGGGCCGGCAACGTCACGCCGGTCATCAGCACGAACGCGGTCAGGCCGAGTGCGGCGAGCAGCCGGTCCAGAGCCACCTCGGCGACAGCGGAGGGGGGGTCCAGGCCGGCGTCGCGCAGCTTGTGCGCCCGCCACACGTCAGCCCCGATGTGCCCCGGTGTGATCAGTCCGAGCAGCTCGCCCTCGGCGAAGATCCGCAGGTGCCAGCGCCGCCGGCGACCGGCCACCGACAGGGCGTGCCAGCGCAGCGGGCAGAGCACGTACTTCCCGACCAGCCAGGGCGTCATGCCCAGCAGCACCGGTCCCCACGACGTGTGCGGCACCCGGTGCAGGCTCCACATCGACACGGCCACGGCCACCGCAAACGCCAGCACACGCAGCACCGGATGGGTGGCGAGACGGCCGAGTCGGCGCGCCGGGGCGATCGGTGACTGTGTCGTCACGGCGATCGGTGACTGTGTCGTCATCGCGATCGGTGACTGTGTCGTCACGGCCACGAATGCTCCAGATCGGCTCGTTACGTCGGTCAGGACAAGTCGCCGCGCGCGGCGACCAGTTGTCGGTACCCAGATCGGCGTGCCTCGCACCGACCTGAAGCGATCCGTGGACGACCGGCGGAGGCCAAGGGACCGGTCGCGCCGGCTCAGGGCGGCGGGCTGGGATGAGGGCGGGAGACAAGACCTAGACTCCGGCGGGTGCCGGTCCGGGACGTGGTCGTCGTCGGCAGCGGCCACAACGCTCTGGTCGCGGCCTGCTACCTCAGCCGGGCCGGTCTCGACGTCGAGGTGGTCGAGCACGACGCCGTGCTCGGCGGCGCCGTGTCGACGGTCGAGCGCTGGCCGGGCTACCTGGTCGACCGCGGGTCGAGCGCGCACATCATGATCCGCCAGACCGGGATCGTCGAGGAGCTGCGCCTCGACGAGTGCGGCCTGCACTACCTGGACATGGACCCGTGGGCGTTCGCCCCGTTCGGGCCGCCCGACGACCAGGGCTCGCTCACCTTCCACGTCGACCTGGAACGGACCTGCGCCTCGATCGCGGCGCTCTGCGGCGACGCGGAGGCCGACGCCTACCGCCGGTTCGCCCGGGACTGGGCGGCCCGCAACGAGGCCGTGTTCGAGGCGTTCCAGGACCCGCCGACCGCGGGCCGGCTCGGTCGCCACCTCTGGGGTGTGGGAAAGGCCAGTGGCCTCGGCGGGCTCGAGCTGTCCCGACAGTTCCTCCAGCCCGGTGACCAGCTGCTCGACGAGCACTTCGGAGACGAGCGGCTCAAGACCGCCCTGTCCTGGCTCGGGTCCCAGTCCGGGCCGCCGACCCACGAGGTCGGGACCGCCGACCTGGTCGGCTGGGCGATGCTGATGCACCGCCACCCGCCCGGGCGCCCGGTCGGCGGCTCCGGTGCTCTCACCCAGGCGCTCGCGGAGCGGCTGCGACGCCTCGGCGGCACGGTCCGGCTCGGCGACGGCGCCGCGGCGATCACCCGCAGCGGCGACCGGGTCACCGGGGTCCGCACCGACAGCGGCGAGCACATCGACGCGCGGGCAGTCGTGGCCGGGTGCCACGTGCTGACCACGCTCGAACTGCTCGGCGACGAGGCGCTACTGGAGCGCGGTCGGCGAGCGATCCGAGTCGGCAACGGCATCGGCATGGTCGTTCGCCTGGCGACGACGGCGCTGCCGGGCTACCCCAGTGCCAGGCCCGAGGCGCACGCCGGCCTCCAGCTGCTCGCGCCGAGCCGAGCGGCGCTGCGCACGGCGTACGGCGAGTTCGGCGCGGGCCGGCCGCCGACCGAGCCGCCCGTGGTCGTCCTGACGCCGACAGTCGCCGACCCGTCGCTGGCGCCGCCGGGGCGTCACGTCGTCACCGCGTGGGCACAGTGGCACGCCTACGAGCTGGCCGGCGGGCGCAGCTGGGACGACCTGCGCGACGAGTCGGCCGAACGGATCGTGGCGCAGGTCGAGCGGGTGGCTCCGGGCTTCGACGGCTCGATCGAGCAGGTGCACGTGCAGACGCCGCTCGACCTCGAGCGGGAGCTCGGCCTGCGCCGCGGCAACGTCATGCACGTCGAGATGGGGCTGGACTCGATGTTCCTCTACCGACCGCTGCCCGAGCTGTCGGGCTACCGTACGCCGGTGCGCGGTCTCTACCTCACCGGCGCCTCGACCCATCCGGGCGGCGGCGTGTTCGGTGCCTCGGGGCGCAGTACCGCCCGGGTCGTCGTGTCGGAGCGCCGACGGTGGCGATGATGACCCGCGCGTACGACGTGATCGGCCGCCGTCGCCCGCCGCATGGAGTCGCGGTCGCCCTTCCCTGGTTGCTCGCGCTCGCGACGATCGGTGCGCAGATCGCCTACCCGCTCGTGGAGGGCGACCGGCTGCGCGAGGTGACGCTCGCGTCGGTGGTGCTGTTCTTCCTGGCCGACGTCAGCCATGCGTGGGCCCACCGTGGTTTCGGCTGGGCGGCGCGGCTGGTCGTGGTCAGCGCCGTCGGCGGCTTTCTCGCCGAGCAGGCAGGGGTGCGGACCGGCATCCCGTTCGGCGACTACCACTACGCCCACGACCTCGGCCCGACCGTTCTCGACGTTCCACTCGTCGTGCCGATGGCCTGGACCATGATGAGCTACCCGGTCCTGCTCGCGGCGCGCCGGCTGACCCGCCGGTTCGTGCCCCTGGTCGGCGGGTTCGGCCTGGCGGCCTGGGACGTGTTCCTCGACCCGCAGATGGTCGCCGACGGCCGCTGGCACTGGGAGCACCCGAGCCCGTCGCTGTGGGGCGTGCCCGGCGTACCCCTCACCAACTACCTCGGCTGGCTCGTCGCCGGGACGATCGTGATGCTCGGGCTGACCGCGCTGCTCCCCCGCGACCGGTCGAGCGAGGCGGTGCCGGCCACGCTGCTGCTCTGGACCTACGTCGGGTCCGTCGTCGGGAACCTGTGGTGGTTCGGCTCGCACTCGATCGCACTCGCCGGCGGCATCGCGCTGGGGCTGCTCGTCCTTCCCTACTCGTGGGCGCTGTGGCAGTCGCGGCCGTGAGGCCCTTCGGGTGAGGCTCGGTCGCGCTCTGGTCGCGACGGGATCGCTGCTCGCCGCCGCCGGGACCGCGCACGCCTGGGTGAACCTGCGCCGGCTGCGGGTCCCGCCGGCCGACCCCCCACCGGTCGCCGAACGGGTCACCGTGCTGATCCCCGCACGCAACGAGGCACACCGGATCGCTCCCACGGTGCGCTCGGTGCTCGACCAGCTCGGGCTGTCCGACCTGCGGGTCGAGGTGCTCGACGACGCATCGTCCGACGGCACCGCCGACGTCGTACGCCGGGTCGCCGGCGGTGACCCGAGGCTCTCGCTGCGCACCGGGTCGCCGGTACCCGACGGTTGGTGGGGCAAGACCTGGGCCTGTCACCAGCTCGCGGCCGGCGTCGTCGACGTCGACGTCGAGGCTGGAGGCGGGGCGCCCGCAGCAAACGTCGCCCCGGCCGTTCGCACGGTGCTGGTCTTCCTGGACGCCGACGTGGTGCTCGCGCCGCACGCGGTGGCCTCGGCCGTGTCGTTGCTGCGATGGTCGGGGCTGGACCTGCTCAGCCCCTGGCCGAGACAGGTCGCGACCACCGCCGCCGAGCGGTTGGTCCAGCCGCTGCAGCAGTGGTCGTGGCTGACCACCCTGCCGGTGCGCGTCGCCGAGCGGTCCTCGCGTCCGTCGACCGTCGCGGTGAACGGGCAGTTCCTCGTTGTCGACGCGGCGGCCTACCGGCGGGCCGGCGGCCACCGCGCGGTCCACGGCGACGTGCTCGACGACATCGGCCTGGCGCGGGCGGTCCGGATCAGCGGTGGGCGCACGAGCGTCGCGGACGGGACGTCGCTTGCGTCCTGCCGGATGTACGACGGCTGGCCGGCGCTGCGCGAGGGCTACGGCAAGTCGCTGTGGTCGGCGTTCGGCTCGCCGGCCGGAGCCGCAGCCGTGCTGGCCGGGCTGGGCATCGCCTACGTGGTCCCGCCGGTCGCCGCGTTGGGCGGCTCCCGCGTCGGGCTGGCCGGTTACCTCGCAGCCGTCGCCGGGCGTGCCCTGGTGGCGCGCCGCGTCCGCGGGCGGGTCTGGCCCGACTCGCTGGCCCACCCCGCGTCGGTCGGCCTGCTCGGCGTACTCACCGTGACGTCACTGCGCGCTCGTCGCTGCGGCACCATCCGCGTCGCCGGCCGCCCGCTTCCCTGACAACGCGAGCCACCTGCCGAGCCACGCCAGCCACCTGCCGAGCCACGCCAGCCACCTGCCGATCTTGAGACGTTCCCGACTCGGAGCACGCTCACCGCGTCTCAAGATCGACCGAGCTACGCCAGCCACCTGCCGACCTTGAGACCGTCGCGCCCAACCCACGACGGCCCGTCGCACAAGATCACCGAAAGTTCGTGATCTTGTGGAGGAAATGCATGGGCCGCTGCGGCCGCCTGCCCCTACCGTCGGGACATGTCCGATGGGGTCGAGCTGCTGGACCGGGTCAACGCGCACATCAAGGCGATGTTCGACGACCGGCCGGTCATCGTCTGCGGCGGACCGCTGGCCGGGCTCGTCCGCGTCGTACCCCAGCTGCGCGACCTGACCTCGCCCCGACCACTCCTGCTCGCGAGCGGGATCGGCACGGGTCCCCTTCCCGGCAAGGACGACGCCGTGGTCCACGTCATGCCGAGCGAGACCGGCGACATGATGACCTCGATCCGGTCGATGCTCGCCCGGCTCGCCGACCTCCCGGCCGAGGCCCTCGCAGCGATCGAGGCCTACGACCCTCAGCGTCGGGCGGTTGTGCTGCCCGGAGCGTTCTTCACCGGCACCGAGATCGCCGGCCGACCTGTCATCGAGGGCCGGCGGCCCGAATGGGAGGCACTGGAGGACAAGACGACGGTTGACGCGCTTTGGGACTCTCTCGGTATCGCGCGTTCCCCGTCGCAGGTCGTTCCGCCGCGGACCGCCGACCTCGACCGGGCGGCTCGCGTGCTCGACACGGGGGCCGGCACGGTCTGGTCCGGGGACGCGACCGAGGGGTTCAACGGCGGCGCCGAGTACGTCCGCTGGGTGCGCTCGCCCGACCGGGCCGAGGAAGCGGCGGCGTTCTTCGCGGCCCACTGCCGCGAGGTGCGGGTGGTGCCGTTCTGCGAAGGGCTGCCCTGCTCGATCCACGGCTTCGCCTTCCCCGATGGTGTCGCGGCCCTGCGGCCGGTCGAGATGGTGGTGCTGCGCCGATTCGACGACCGCTTCGTGTACGGCGGGATCTCGACGCACTGGGACCCGCCGGACCTCGATCGGGAAGCGATGCGCGACGTCGCCCGGCGTACCGCAATGCACCTGCGCGACACCGTCGGCTACAGAGGCGGCTTCTCGGTCGACGGCGTCCTCACCAGCGACGGCTTCCTGCCGACCGAGCTCAACACCCGCTTCTCCGGCGGGCTGGGCGCGATCTCGCGTGGGCTGCCCGACTTCCCGTTGGTCTTCGTCCAAGCGGCGCTGGTCAGCGGGCACGACCCCGGGATCGGCGCCGCGGAGTTCGAGCGCGTGCTGGTCGACGCGGCCGACGAGCACCGCTACGGCACGGGCGCCAGCATGGTGGCGGCGGTGGCGCCGACCGAGACGGAGACGCACCCCGTGGTGTTAGACGGTGACACGGTGCGGTTCTCGGCCGGCGCAGAAGCCGGCGGCTGCGCCGTCGTCAACAATTCCGGCGGAGGGGACAGTGGGGCTGGTC
>JAVEDG010000010.1 GCA_030841245.1 Actinomycetota bacterium | reverse complement strand
GCCCTGGCCGACATCGCCCTGGGCACGTCGTGCGCGGCCGCCTCCGACGGCTGCCACTGAGCCGAGCGAGGCGGCGGGCCGTGTGGGCGCCGGCGGGCTGCTCCTGCCTCAGCCGCTGCTCGGCACGAAGAGCGCCTGGCCGGCCTGCAGTGGCGACACGTCGAGGCCGTTCATCTCGCGGATCCGCTCGACGGTGACCCGCGGGTCGTCGTCGGGCCGGGCGGTGAGAGCGATCTGCCAGAGTGTCTCGCCCGGGCGCACCGTGACCGAGGTGGCGACGTGTCCGGACGGGCGCTGGCCACCGGCCGCCGCCGAGGTCGCGAGCATGCCGATCACTGCGGCCGCCAGCGCGAGCAGCAGGAGGGTCACGGCGAGCCGGCCCCGGCGGGTCAGCCGGGCCGGGCGAGCCGGGTTGCCCACCGGACGGGCGCTCGGCGACCACCACTGCCCGCCGCGGCTGCGCGAGGGGCGGCAGATGGGGGCGGTCAGCGTGCTCATGGCTCCTCCAGTCATCGAACGGGTGTTCGATCGAACGTCTGTACGAAGTTGTACCCCATCGGGCCGACAAAATCCACGACTCTTCGAACACATGTTTGAATTTGCCCCGGGAGACCGCTACCGTCCGAGTAGCCGGCGTGAGACCGGGTCGGCTTGAGGAGGGAAAGACATTGAGCAGCTCCGAGGACCGCACCGGCACCACCCCGCCGGCGCCCACCAGTGCCGCGACGGTGTCCGAGATCCCCGACGGGCCGGCCGACGGCGCCGGGCTGACCGTGCGCCAGCGCAAGGTGCTCGAGGTGATCCGCAGCTCCGTGGACCGCCGTGGCTACCCGCCGAGCATGCGCGAGATCGGCGAGGCGGTCGGGCTGACCAGCTCGTCCAGCGTCTCCCACCAGCTCGCGACCCTCGAGCGCAAAGGTTTCCTCCGTCGCGACCCCAACCGTCCGCGTGCCATCGAGGTCCGCTCACCCCAGCGCCCGGCGCGGGCGCCGGACGAGGGCGTGGACCAGACCGGCAGCGGCGACGCACGCCCGGAGGCGTCGTACATCCCTGTCGTCGGCCGCATCGCCGCCGGCGGCCCGATCCTCGCCGAACAGGTCGTCGAGGACGTCTTCCCGATGCCGCGTCAGGTGGTGGGTGACGGCACCCTGTTCCTGCTCCAGGTGCGCGGTGACTCGATGATCGAGGCGGCGATCTGCGACGGCGACTGGGTCGTGGTCCGGCAGCAGCCGGTCGCGGACAACGGTGAGATCGTGGCCGCGATGATCGACGGCGAGGCCACGGTCAAGACCTTCAAGCGACGCGACGGACACGTCTGGCTGCTCCCCCAGAACGCCGCCTACGACCCGATCCCCGGTGACGAGGCGACCGTGCTGGGCCGCGTGACCGCCGTCCTGCGGCGCGTCTGACCTGCACAAACGGGCTGCGCGGGGACGTTTCGCCGCCGTCAAAGGAACGGCAAAGCCGATCAAGCCGGTCGGTCGGCCGGTCGATCCATCTGCGTGGCAACCCTGAGACAAGGGTTCGCCGACAGCTCGTCGACGCAGTCGTCCACTCCCCTGATGGACGAGCTGCGACACGCGGCCGTCGCGCGAGCCCTCGACGAAGGGCTGGGCGTCTTCGACGCGTGGGGGAACGGCCTCGAGTGCAACGCCAGCTGGCATCGGCTCGTCTGTGCCGACGCCGGTGCCGTCGGGATGCCCGCAGCCGGCGAGCCCGCCGTCCCTTCGCTGCGCGAGGTCGACTGGACCGACGACCACGGCCTCCCCCTCCCCTACGCAGCGAGCCCGTTCCCCCAGGCGGCGCGGGCGGCCGAGGCTGTGCGCGGCATCGAGCTCGGGCTGCGCCACGGCGACCAGCAGCGCTACCTGCGGCTCGACCTGGTGCCGGTGGCGGGCCCCGCCGGCGAGCCGCTGCTGCTGGTGACCGGGGTCGACATCACAGCCGAGCGCACCGCCGTCCTCAGCCTGGCCGACGCCGAGCGGCGGATGCGCCTGACCGCGCAACACGCCCCGATCGGCATGGCCGTGGTGAGCACCGAGGGAGAGCTGGTCGAGGTCAACGACGCGCTGTGCCGGCTGCTCGGCTACGAGCGCCAGGAGCTGGTCGGCATGACGTTCCAGGAGCTCACCCATCCCGACGACCTGGCCCTGGACCTGGCCCACGTCGCGGCGCTGCTCGCCGGCACCGGCGACACGTACCGGATGGAGAAGCGCTACATCACCCGGGACGGGCACCTACTGTGGAGCCGGCTCTCGGTGGCCATCGCGCGTGACGACAGCGGTCGGCCCCAGCACTTCATCAGCATGATCGAGGACGCCAGCGCCGAGCGCGAGGCCACGACCGTGCTCGCCCATCGCGCGAACCACGACCAGCTCACCGGTCTGCCCAACCGCACCCTGCTGCTCGAGCGCACCGACCAGGCACTGGCCCGCGCCGAGTGGCGCGGGAACCTCGTCGCCATGCTCTTCTGCGACCTGGATCAGTTCAAGCTCGTCAACGACAGCCGAGGCCACCTCGTCGGTGACGCGGTCCTGGTCGAGACGGCGAGCCGGATCAGTGCGTGCATCCGTGACACCGACGTGGCGGCGCGCCTCGGCGGCGACGAGTTCCTCGTGCTCTGCGAGGACCTCGGTTCACGGGCGGAGGCCGAGACGGTCGCCCAGCGGCTGATCGACGTGCTCACCGAGCCGATGGCCGGGGCCGGCGGCCTCACGATGACCGTGAGCATCGGCGTGGCGTTCGCCACCTCCGGTGCGAGCTCTGCCGACCTGCTGCGCAACGCGGACGCAGCGATGTACCTCGCGAAGAGCTCGGGACGTGACCGGCTTGCGCTGTTCAGCCCCGAGCTGATCGAGCAGGCCACCCAGCGGCTCGACCTCGAGCAGGAGCTCCGCGACGCCATCCGCAGCGAGGCGCTCTACCTCGACTACCAGCCCGTGTGTCGGCTCGCCGACGGGTCGGTGGTGGGTTACGAGGGCTTGATCCGGTGGAACCACCCGGTCCGCGGGGTCCTGTCTCCTGCAGCATTCCTCCCGGTCGCCGAGGCCAGCGACCTCGTGCTCGAGATCGACCGCTTCGTGCTGGCCCAGGCCTGCGCTGCAGCCTGCAGCTGGGGCAGCGGTGAGGACGCACCCGCCGTCAGTGTGAACATCTCCGCCAGGCACGTCGGCCGCGGTCTGCTGCCCGGCCTCGTGGTTCGCTCGCTGCGACAGAGCGGGCTGCCCGCGACGCGGCTCACCCTGGAGATCACCGAGACGGCGTTGCTCGGCATGACGCCCACTGCGCAGAGCGAGCTGGACACCCTGGTGCACCTCGGCGTGTCCCTGGCGATCGACGACTTCGGCGTCGGCTACTCGTCGCTCTCGCAGCTCAAGGCGCTGCTC
>JAVEDG010000464.1 GCA_030841245.1 Actinomycetota bacterium | reverse complement strand
CGCTGGAGTGGCAAACGATATCCCGTTCCGACGCCCCATCGCACCGGTAACTGGGGTGGAGTGGCGCGACGCTCCTCTGGGCGAGCGACAGCAGGGCGCCGGCGACGAGCGCAGTACGGATCGTCGGCAGCGTCACGTAGCGGAGCGTCTGCCAGCCGCTCGCGCCAAGCTCGTGCGAGGCCTCGCTCAGCGACGCCTGGTGAGAGCGTATGCCCCGCCGGCTGCGGCGACACCGTGGCGCCTCCGCCGCACGTGTGGCGAACTACGCGAGCAGTCGCGGGAGACCCCCGTTGGCGAGTCGACCGCGCGGTCATATCTTCAGGCGACGATGTTCGCCGATGACCTGCTCCCGACCTACGACGTGTCCGACGCGGTCGGCGTCGTGGTCGATGCCGGCCCCGCCGCCACATGGGAAGCGCTCATGCTCGTCGACCTCGTCGACCTCGGCCGCCACAAGCCGCTCGTCGGCGTCCTCGGCGCGATGCGCATGCTCCCCGAGCTCGCGTCCACCCTGCTGCGCGGGGAGCTGCCGCCCGCCCTTCCGAGGCAGCTACGCCTGCGCGACACGACCGACGCGCCGGCATCGGAGGGCGGCTTGACTCTGCTGGGCGAATGCCCGGGCGAGGCACTCGCGCTCGGGCTCGTCGGCAAGTTCTGGCGGCCCGTCATCGAGTACGCCGCGGTCGACCGCGACCACTTCGCAGACTTCGACGAGCCCGGCTGGGCGAAGACCGTCTACGAGCTGTCGGTGCGAGGGATCGACGATGGCCACACGCTGCTCACCGGTCTCATGCGCACCGCCACGACCGACGAGCACGCGCGCCGGTGGTTTCGCCGCTACTGGACGCTGGGCGTCGGATCGGGCGCACACGTGCTCGTGGGCGGCCTGCTCGAGCACACGCGCGAAGCGGCCGAGCAGCGCGCATGACGCCATCCGACCGGCCGCCGCTGCGGCGCGACCCAGACGTCGCGAGCTGACCTCCGGCCCGGTCACTCGCCCTGCACGACGCGCGAGCCGGCTCCCTCGTCGCGCATGAGGTACGCCGCGATCGCGATCAGCGGCAGCGAGACGACGAGGATCACCGCCGCCACGGCGTTGACCTCCGGCAGCGCCTGTGTGCGGCGCAGGGAGCCGAGGATCCACAGCGGCAGCGTTGTCGTGTCCGATCCGGCGAGGAAGAACGTCACGGCGATCTCGTCGAAGCTCAGGGCGAGCGACAGCAGGGCGCCGGCGACGAGCGCCGTGCGGATCGTCGGCAGCGTCACGTAGCGCAATGTCTGCCAGCCGCTCGCGCCGAGGTCCTGCGAGGCCTCGCTCAGCGACGCCGGCACGCGGCGCAGGCGCGAGAGCACGTTGTTGAAGACCAGCACGATGCAGAACGTCGTGTGCCCGATGATGACCGTCCGGATCGACAGGTCCGTTCCGGTGAACAGAAAGAAGCTCGCCAGCGCGACGCCGGTGATGACGCCGGGCAGGATGATCGGCAGGATCACGACGAAGTTCACCGTCTGCATCCCGCGGAATCGAAAGCGCGCGAACGCGAACGCCAGCCCGGTCCCGAGGATGAGCGCGAACGCCGTCGAGAACAGCGCGATCCGCACGCTGAGCCACGCGGCCTCGCGCGGCGCCGGGTCGTCGACGAGCACGTCGAACCACTGCGTCGAGAAGCCGGGGAACGGCCACGAGTTGATGTTCGTGTCGTTGAACGCGTAGAGGACGATGAGCACGAGCGGCAGGTAGAGGAACGCGAACGCCAGCGCCGCGGCGGCGCCGAATCCGAGCCGGCTGCGCCACGAGTCGCCCATCAGAGGTTCTCCATCGCGCCCGAGCGGCGCGAGACGAACAGGAACGCCATCAGCGTCACGAGCGTCAGCGACGCGAGCGCGGCCCCGAACGGGTAGTCGGCGGCGACGCCGAAGCGGTCCTTGATCGCGCCGCCGAGCACCTGCGAGCCGCCGCCGACGAGCTGCGGGGCGACGAAGTCGCCCATCGTGAGCGCGAAGACGAAGATCGCGCCGGCGACGACGCCGGGCAGCGCGAGCGGCAGGACGACCGTGCGAAACGTCCTCCAGGAGCTCGCGCCGAGATCGCGCGACGCCTCGAGGTAGCTGTCGGGGATCTTCTCGAGCGCCGTGTAGATCGGCAGCACCATGAACGGCAGCCAGACGTTCGCCCACGTGATGACGATCGCGGTCTGGTTGTAGAGAAAGGCGCTCGACGGCTGGTCGAGCAGCCCGACGTCGATCAGCAGCGTGTTGAGCACGCCCTGGCCGCCGAGGATCGTGCGCCAGGCGAAGATGCGCACGAGGATCGAGGACCACAGCGGCACGACGACGGCGAGGAAGAGCAGGTTGCGCCACCGCGGCGCGGCGACGCGGGCCATGAACCAAGCCAGCGGGAAGGCGAGCGCGATGTCGATCAGCGTGACGATCACCGCCAGCCGGATCGTGCGCCAGAAGACGCGCAGCCAGAGGCCGTCCTGGCCGGTGAAGACCTTCTCGTAGTTGGCCGTCGTCCACTTGTGGACGAGCTGCGCCGTGAAGACATCCTGCTGCCACAGCGACGTCAGCAGCAGCAGGAACAGCGCGACGATGTAGAAGACGAGCAGCCAGGCGACGGCCGGCCCGAGCAGAAGCCCGAGCCGACCGCGCGGGTGCGCGTACAGGACGCGCGATACGGCGCGCGAGGTCAGCCGCGAACCTCCGCCCAGGCGTCGGTCCACTGCCGGTAGTTGGTCGGCGCGACCGGCGTCTCCCAGTACTTGATCGAGTCGTAGTACTTGGTGTCGCGGATGTGCAGGTCCTTGCA